>JANMIS010000804.1:0-9561 GCA_031375925.1 Synechococcales cyanobacterium OTE_70_concoct_197_sub | reverse complement strand
GATTTCCAGCGTTGGTTCAACGCTTCCAAAGCTTGGCCCATCTCAACTGCACATTGAATTGCACTTTCAGCATCTTGATTAATCTCCGCCTGAGTTTCTCGCTCTAAAGGCACCCCAAACAACGCCATAATTGCATCGCCAATAAACTTATCAATCACCGCACCATGCTTAACCACAACCTCCGTCATCGCATCCATATATTCATTGAGCCATTCCATTAAGTCTTCTGGATCCGTCTTTTCAGAGATCGTACTAAAATCCTTAATATCCGTAAATAAGACCGTAATCGGCATCTTTCGGCCCTTAACGCGGCCTTTATTCATGAGCTGATCCCGATCGTCCCAAATCGTCTGGGCAATCTTTGGACTCACATACCGCCCAAATAAATTCATCATTACCTTACGATCGGTGCGTTCTTGACTTGCCACATAGCCCGTCAGCGCGATCGAAGACAACCCCAGCGCCAGCGCGGGCGGCACAAAAGGAATCCATAGCCCAGTGGTAAACAGGTAATAGGTCAACAGCAGCAAGCCGCCTTCTAGGGTGCTAATCGCCAAAAAAGCAAGACGAGGCGATCGGATAAACCAAGCCACCGCCGTTCCTGCAAATGCCCAAGCCAAAATCCATAAATGTTCTCGCCAATCCATCAAGGGAATCCCATAGAAACTGGTGGCAGGATCCGTCCAGACTTGGATTTGGGGACGATCGTTAAGGGCTGCGCTGAGAATTTGACTGGTGAGGTTCGCTTGGATCTCGACGCCGTAGGTTTTTTCAGGGCTGGTGAGGGTGTTGTCGCTGTAGGGCGTGTAGAAAAAGTCCTTCAGGCTTTCGGCGGTGGGTCCGATTAGGACGACTTTATCTTTAAAAGTATTGGGGGGAAGGCTTTTCAGATCTTGCATCGAGTATGTGCGGAACGATCGGCTTGCCCCTCGATAGTTCAACAAGATTTGATATCCTCCGGCATCCGCATTGACATAGCTGCCATCATTCGGTTCAAAAATCGGAAAGACACTGCGATTGAGTTTGAGCGCAGGATTACTCTCACTCGCGGCCTCAGGTTTGATACCTTCCTTTTCGAGATAAATCAGCGCCAGTCGCAGTCCTAAGCTCTCCAGCGATTCAGTCCCATCGGGCGTCGTCCAGTAGAGCAGCCCGCGCCGCAGCTTACCATCGCCATCGATTAAAATATTGTTAGAACTCGTCTGACCAAGGGCTTTCAAAGTTTGGGAAGGATTGACGCTAGACCGATCGCGATTGCCGCTGCGCTTTTCAATGCCAATCAGATTCGGCGTGTTTTTAAAAACCTGGATCAAATCCCGATTCCCCGGTTCCACCGGAAAATCCCGAAACAAATCCAACCCGATCGCCCTAGGTTGCTGCTGCTTGATGTCATTGATCAGCGTTGCCAAAGTTTTGTCATCAATGGGATAGCGATCGAGGGATTGCAAATCAGACTCACTGATCCCCACAATCACCACCCGTTCATCCATTGGCTCCCGGGACCGCATCCGAAAAAACTGGTCTAACGCCATCCACTCAATGGGTTGGAGCCAGCCCATCAGACGCAAAGCAATCAAAATCGAGGCGATCGTCGGAGCCGTTCCCCAAAGGGCGCAGCGGTGAAGCAACGTTTTGATAGCAGGAGAAAAAATCACAACTTAGAATCCGGTGGAGGCAAACATATCAGAAGTTCGTGCTTATTGTGCCCGATTCCGGAAAAAGCTTGAGAGAAGAGTGAATTCTACTAAGATAAGACCAGCCCCATTCGTTTGAAGATGCCATGAATGTTGCCAGTCCGTTGGCTTTGCCTCCCGGAACGGGAATCGCCCATCCAGCAGCCATTACCCATGAAGCCAGACCCAAGAGATTTACGATCGCTGACTACCATCGCCTAACAGAACTTGGATTCTTACAGGAGGACGACCACGTTGAACTAATTAATGGAGAATTATTTGAAATGGCTGCTAAAGGTTCACCCCACTCAGTTTGTACGGGATTATTGTGTCGTGAACTCGATCGGCTAATCGGCAATCAAGTGGCCGTCCGTAATCAAGAACCCATCACGCTTCTTGATAGGAGCGAACCTGAACCCAATGTTGTCATTGCAGAAGGAAAACTTGAAGACTATCTCGAACGACATCCAATTCACGACGAGGCTTTACTCGTCATCGAAATCGCAGATTCGAGCTTAGTCTACGATCGCACTATAAAACTAGCCACCTACGCCGAATCAAACATTCCGCACTACTGGATTGCCAACGTCAAAACCCAACAAATGGAATGCTACAGTCAACCTTACCAAGATCAGCTAGGAGAATTCGGTTATCAAATGCGGCAGGTTGTTCTCAGTAGCCAAACTGTTGAGATTCCTGGCTTTCCCGATCGCACGCTCGACCTCAACAAAATCTTTCCAAAGCTTCCCCAAGCTTAGCTAGGTTCACGATAGTAAGTAATCTGCGGCGAGATCTGCTGAATTTGGCTGCCGGGGAAATAGAATGTCAGGATCTGATCGTAACTAAAACCCTGTTTCCCTAGCGCATAGGATCCAAACTGGCTCAACCCCACTGCATGACCAAAGCCGCCGCCGATGAACTTGTAACCCTTAAGATTACGGTTTGCATCTGCGATCGGATCGATGTAAAACAGCAAACTATTGGGCGCTTCAAACGCTAGCAGAATTTCATCTTTTTCAAGAATCACTATCCCAATGTCCGTTTCGATGCCCATTTTAGCTACACGCCCAGCAGACGATCGTTCCATCACCTGAATTTCCTGAATCGAATTAAACGCAGCTAAAGGATGGCCAATGCTTTGAAGGTAAGTCTTGATGTCATTTTTCAGCGTTGCCATCGAACTCTCGGTTTGCCAACGGAAATAGCTAGATTCCTGAGATTCATTAAAACCATCTCTCAGCTTCAAAAAGGCCCGCAGATTATTCTCATCCACTAAAGGCCGCTTTTTTAGATTCCACACATTCGCCACCGCATCCACTTTACCCACGAGATAGGGCCGAGGTTTCCCGCGCCACACTTCATTAAATGGAGCCGTAATCCCGCCCGTGGTCGAAGAATAAAGCGCATCCACCAGCTCATTATTGTAGGTAACGACTAAGCCACGAGTCGCGGCGATCGCATTGTCCGTCGCATTTGTCACGCCTGTGGTGCCGAAGTAGACCTGACATTGGGTTGTGGCGCAAAGCTGATAATTATCGGTGGCAAAGCGCCTGAGGTTTCGCAGGACGTAGGTGCGGGCCAGAATGGCTTGAGCTTGCATGGCTGCTTGGGGTGCGCCAGTGCCAATTTCATAGGGCACGACACCGCGTAAATAGGATTCCAGAGCGACCAAATTCACCAGGCTGTAATTGCCGTAGGCATTGGGTTGCAGCTTCAGCTTCCCAGGAAAAATTCGGTTGGGGGTCTTATCATTGTCTCGATCGACCTGAATCATCCCTTTGCCCGATGAAATCTCAATTTGGTCGCGGGTGTACTTCAGTCCATTAAGGGTAAAAGTCGCTTTAGGAATTCCAGTTAAAGTACGGCTTTCGATGCGAGCCGTTTGGATGCCTTGGGTTTTGAGATTTTTTTCAAGCAGACGAAGAACCGTGGGCGTTTTGTAAGTGCTGCGTTTGGCCCAGACTTGCCATCGATCGGGCTGAGCGAGTTCGACTTCGATTCCCCTCGATCGCCAATACTGCGCCTGCTCTTCCGCTGATTCAAAGCTGCGGTGGGTGCTAAAAACCAGCCGTTCGTCTATGCGGGGTTTAGGAAGTGCCTGAGTAACAGTTTCGAGCCTAAGGCTGTCGGTGGTAACGACTTTGGTTTGGTTGTTTTGGTCGGGGATGCGGACGGTGAGGGTATCGCCGGGGACGGCTTTCAGGATCAGGACATCTTTGGGACGATCGCCATAGCGCTGAATAATCCCAATCTGTAGCTCGACATCTTGAGGCTGAGCTTGAGCGGGATGGCTCAGAAAAAGGGTCGCAACGCCACCTGAAATCAGCCCAAAAATCACAAGTCCACGAACTGCCATAAGACCAACCGAGTTTCAAATTCGCTTTAAATTGTACGGGTTTATGGATGGATTGAAGGTTAGGAATGTTCCCTCTTTTGGAAAATAATTGGGATCAGGGAATCTCATTGGAGCGGGGAATGCGATTCCCGTTCCGGGAGGCTATCTGCTAAGGCAGAGGCTTCGCCAACGCCAACGGTGGCGGGTTGTTCGGTAGGGGGAAGTCCCGTCGGATTGGATTCAGAGTTTGGGTTCCACAGTTGAGTCGGCACATCGAAATCATGGTTATCGCTTGGATCCGCAAGACGGGGAAGAATTTGATTGTCGGGAATAAGCGCTTCTAGATCAACTAAAGCTTCGCTAGCACTAAGGTAACGATCGCGGTAGTGGTAAGCGGTCAGGCGGTTAACGATCGCTTTCAGAGGACGGCTGACATTGGCTGCATGGCGTTCCCATTGAATGGTTTGGGTTTCTGCATCGGGGACAAACTGACGAGCAGGTAATCCTGTGAGAGCTTGAATGGCGAGGATCCCTAGGCTGTAGAGATCACTGCTGGGGCGAGGATTTCCCAGTTGCTGTTCGGGAGCCATGTAGCCTTGGGTGCCGATGCCCACAGTCAAGTCTGAAGGCTGATCGGGGTCAGGTAAAGTCTCTAGGGCTTTGACGGCTCCGAAGTCGATGAGCACGAGATGCTGATCGTTCGATCGTTGAATAATGTTGCTGGGCTTGATGTCTCGGTGAATTACCTGATTGTGATGCACAAAATTTAGGATTAACAACAGCTCCGCCAAGATATTAATGACATTGGCTTCGGGGAGTTGTCGTCCTAGAGTCAGCGTCTGGCTTAGGGGCTTGCCCGGAATAAATTGCTGAATTAAATAAAACTCTTGATTTTCTTCAAAAAAGGCAAGGAGCTGAGGGATCCGATCGTGTCGTCCCAAGTTCTGAAGGGCCAAGGCCTCTTGATGAAACAGGCGACGGGCCAGGGTCAAGTGACTGAGGCTATCGCTGCGAGGCCTGAGTTGCTTGACCACGCACAAAGGCTGACCGGGAAGTTGGATATCCTTAGCAGTGTAGGTTTCGGCAAAGCCACCGGAACCGAGAATCTCAGTAATTTCGTAGCGTCCACCAATCTTTTTGCCTTGCAGTTCCTGTTGTCGTTCCTGAATCAAATTCCGCAGGCTGGGGTCGTCCTGTTGTTCGATGATTTTTTGAACGATGGGAGAGTTTCCGTAAATCTTGAGAGTTTCGTGCAGTTGCTTTTGGGTTTTACGATCGCCCCCAAAACGCTGTAAGGGATAGAGCAAGGCCGCCAAACTCAAACTCAAAGTCGGTGCAATGAGCGGTAAATGCAATCCCAACAGCACCAAGCTTCCATAGCCCAACCCCAACCAGCCCAAGACAATGAGCAGCAGAATGGTGGGAACTTGCCAGAGGGGACGCAGCGCTTTATTTTTTTTTGGATCTTTGCTTTGAGACTCAGAAGATCGGTATAGACTGAGGGCCACGACGCCCAAGACCAAGAGTGCATTTTGCCAAGGCTCCGAGAACATCGGTCTAATTTGCCGATGTTGCAGTTGAGCCGCGACGGCATTGGCATGGAGTTCCACCCCCGGCATCGCTCCGACAGGCGTATTTTGCAGGTCAATCCCCGTTGCGGTAAAGCCGACCAGAATCAATTTATCTTTAAAATAAGCGCCTTTTTGTAATCGATCGCTGTTCCAATTTTCATCCGATAGGACATACCACAGGGGAATGGTTTGGCCTTTGAAGGCTTGGCGAGGTAAAGCGAGGAAGGGAATATCTTGGGGATTGCGATCGACCAGAGGAATTTTGGCTTGCTTGAGGAGAGCATCTGCAAACGTCAAAGTTTGAGCATCATCGGCCCGAAAATTAGGCGGCTTGAATTGATTGCCAAACTGATGAACCCGATCGTTCGGGGCGATCGGAAAATTAATCGTCCCCATGACTGCACTTTGAAACGGACAGTAGGGAAGGGTGAGTTGAGTTTGAAACCAATTTTCGTTGGGGATTTGGTCGTATGAGACGGCGAGGACGAGACGATCGCGGTATTTAACGATCGAATCTTGGAGTAGGCGATCGTCTTCGGAAAGCTGACTGGGTTTGATGCTGTCACAGTCAAGAGACATCGGGCTGTTTTGACTGGGCGAGTCAAAGAGAATATCAAGGGCGACCGCCTTCGCCCCTGCGTCCATTAGGCGAGTAATCACTTGTGCGTAGATTCGACGTTGAAGCGGATTTTGCTTCAGTTGATTGAGCGTATCGTCATCGATCGCCACAATCACGACTTCCGAAGGCGGCGCAGCGGGCAGTTGCATCGCCTGACTCCACTGCAAAGCCTGCTGAATCATCCGATCGCCCCATTGTAGAAAAGTCGGATTCCAAGTGGTGACAGCGGCAGCGGCTACGGCAATGCCCATTGACGGTAGAAATTTTCTCCAGGAAAGACGCTTAATGGTCTGTTGGAGTTGAGAGAGCGGTTGCGAAAATTTTGAGGTGGTGTCTTTTTCCGTTAGGGGTAAGGTTTCGTCAGCATTACGATTTGGGGGTTGTTTTTGAGACGATCGAGGATTCATAGGCGAGTTAGGAAGGGCGACGAGGTGTTTTTTTCCTCAGAGGAACGGCCAAAATGAGCGGCAGCGTTACGAGTCCTAAGGCAATTGCCAAGACCAGCACAAACCCGATCGGCATCTCAATCGATCTCGCCCCAAAAAATTGCAGTTGAACAGGTGCAGCGTTTTGATAGGCTAGCACAGCACAAAATAGGGCGATTAGGGCTGCGATCGTTGTCGTCATTAAATGCAAGGTCGTTTTCATGGGCTTTTATTCCTTCTACAACCAACAAAGCTCAGAATCCTGACGTTTTTTAGAATAATTGAAAATATCAATGGTCCCTGACGAACCGCCCCCCGGCCCCCAATTCTGGGGGAGTTAGAAACCTATATATTCCTCTCTTATTCCCCCAAAATTGGGGGTTAGGGGGCTGGTTCGCCAGGATCTAACCTATTTCAAGCTATCAATCAACCCTTCCATAAACTTAGCAATCTGAGTCAGCTTCTCCGGCGAGTTTGTTTCAATATAAACCCGGATCAACGGCTCTGTACCTGATGGACGTAATAGCACCCAGCTTCCTTCTTCAAGGTAAAGCTTGATTCCATCTTTGCGGCCTAGTTCCTTAACGCCGATCGCAGCAATCTCCGTCGGAGGGTTGCTAGGAATCGCCTTCAAGACCGCCTCCTTATGGGCATTGGTCAAGTGCAGATCCAGACGGGTGTTGTACAGTGGTCCATTAGCATCGGCGATCGCTTCAGCCACCAGCACGCTCAAAGGTTTGCCTTCGTAAGCAATCAGCTCTGCTATCAGCATGTCAGCAAGAATTCCGTCTTTTTCAGGAATGTGGCCGATGATGCTGAGTCCACCGGACTCTTCGCCGCCGATCAGGACAGAGGTTTCGCGCATTTGCTGACCGACGTACTTGAAGCCGACCGCTGTTTCGATCAGTTCTAAGTTGTACTTAGCCGCGAGATTATCCAGCAGGTGCGTGGTCGCAACCGTACGGACGATCGCCCCTGTTTTACCTTTGTTTTTCAACAGGTGCTTTGCCAAGACTAGCAAGATATTGTTCGGGGTCAGGTAATTACCCAACTCGTCAATCACCCCAAAACGATCGGCATCTCCATCCGTTGCGAGACCCAAATCAGCTTTGTCAGCTTTCACCGCAGCAATCAACTCACCCAGTTGTTCCGGCTTCGGTTCTGGCATTCCACCGCCAAAAAGGACATCGCGGTAGGTGTGAAATGACTCAGTTTCGCAGCCGCAGTGGGCCAACACTTCATCCAAATACCCGCGTGATGTGGAGTACATGGCATCGTACTTGACCTTGAGTTTTGCACTGCGAATCCGCTCAACGTCAATGACGCTGTACAAAAACTCCAGATAAGCAGGCTTAGGGTCAAACTTGCTGATATTTTGGGGATTTTTGTTCTCAGGGGGCTTGTCGGAAGCGGTGGCAAGGGAGGAGACAATGGTGTCGGTGATATCTGTCGTCGCAGGTCCGGCGTAGTCGGGAATGTATTTAATTCCGCAGTAGGGCGCTGGGTTGTGACTTGCCGTAAACATCAAGGCCCCGGCGGAGTTGAGATGTTTTGCGTTGTAGGCGATGACGGGGGTAGGGCAGTCCCGATCGACCACTTTCACCGTCCAACCCAAATCTGCCAATACATTTGCCGCAGTGTAGGCAAACTGGTCTGCCAGAAAGCGGGGATCATAGCTGACTAGGACGGGCCGATCTTTTGAATAGGCTTTTTCTAAATAGGTGGCGATCGCTCTTGTGACTTTGCAGACATTACTAAAGGTAAAGTCATCTGCAATGATGCCGCGCCATCCATCGGTTCCAAACTGGATAGGGGGATTAGTGCCGTAGGTAATGTTAGAGGCTGACATAGGGATTGCTGAAGTCCTTATTGAGGGTTAGGTCGAAGAAAGTCACTCTGGACTAAACATCAGCTCAGCCCAAGATCATCTCTGTACAAAGCATAAGTTTAAGCATTCATGGGCACTTCATGGGCACAAAGCATTAGGGAAATTTAAGCTTGAGTTTCACGGTAAACTTAAGGACATGGTTTTAGTGTGTTCTGAAATACGGGATTATCCAGTTCAGAACGATCGGTCAATTTTTAAAAGTAGGTTCAAGATGCGGACAAATTGGCTGATGGCGACCTGCATGGGTCTAATAGTGAGCTTTTTTCTGTGGATCACTCCTGCGGAAGCGATGGTGCAGGTTGCAGTCAAGGATGTCTCTTACCATCCCTGCTCAGCAGAGATGGCAGAGGGGACGGTGATGAGTAATGGGAGTGGTCGCAGTGCGCGCTGCTTTGTCGTGGAAGGGACGACAGTGAACACCTCTGGCAAAGCGTTGACCAATGGCGACATTTTTGGGCGGGTGTTTGATGCGACGGGCGATACAATTATGGCAAACCGAGGCCGTTTGGGTTCAGTGGATGAAATTCCGATCGGGGAAGGCCATTTTGCGATTCGGATTATCGTCCCAGAAGGCCAACCGGAGCCATTGCAGCTAAAGCAGTTTAAAGCAGCGGGCTTCGCTGGTAAGGTTCGTAGATAACTCAAGCGTAGATAACTCAAGATTGATGGGGCGATACATCTTAATCCAATCGTCTACAAACCCGAAACAGAGGTCATTACCCAATGGCTTTAGAAGTCATGGCTAGCTCTGCTGAATGATCCAATATTAATTTCCAGTTGTAGTATTTGATGTACAACAGAGTCTCGATCGCTGTATCTAGGGAATCAGGTTCATGTTTAAGCGGAGTTGGTTAGGGGTTGCGTTGCGGGTGAAGGGTTCGGTCCTTCCGGCGGTGCTGCCCAGGTCTCTTGTCTGTGGATTAGTCGCGGCAGCGATCGTTCTTCTGGCCCAACAAAATATCAAACACTTTGTCCCCCTAAGAGACAATCTGATTCCCAGCAATGTGTTAGGTTAACACTAAGAATATCGAAACAACACCGCCTACTATC
>JANMIS010000782.1:0-2164 GCA_031375925.1 Synechococcales cyanobacterium OTE_70_concoct_197_sub | reverse complement strand
GCAAAACAATCGGAAAAAATATTGTAGGGCTGCGTTAAAGCCTTGCCTGCACGATCGAGGGAAAAGTACCAATTCCCCTCTGCATCTCGACCGTTTTTAGCTAAAAAAACAGCACCCTGTTTAGCAATCTCCAGCCACTCCTCCCGCTTCTCAACTCGGTTGCACATTACCGAAAACATCCAAACTTGGCGGTTCTGTAACCAAACAAATTTGTCAGTATCAAAGACCTTGCCTGCCCGATCGAGACAGGTAAAATATCCGCCAAACTCCCGATCGATCGAATGGGTTTCCCAAAAGGGCAATACATTATCGAACAAGGTCGATCGGTACAGCGCTGCTAATTCTTGAAATCTAGATTGAAGTTCCATGAGTCAATTACTTCAAAATAGATTGAAAAACGGTTGCAGGATCTTTAGACGCGATCGTGGCTTCCCAGTTCAAACCTGCTAGAAATGCATCTGCATCCACGGTTTCTACAACATCCACACCCCATTCATTGGGTTGTAGTGAGTTCCTAGATACAACGGTTGCAGGGGTTTGTTTTAAGCCACCTAGGGCCAAGGTGTGAGGACGAATAACATCAGCCGCTACTTTGCTTTTTCTAGCTTCAGCGAGGGCTTTTACAAGCCGATCGCCGATTTGTTGCGCGGTGAAGCGGTTCCCATCAAATCTCAATTCAAAAATCCAATGCGGATTATCAATTCGCTGACAGAAGCCAACTGAATCATTTACTTCTAACGCCATGAGAAATATTTCGGTAAAATTTCCCGGAGATAACACCGGAATGGCAGGATCGGTAATATCAAAGTTGTGAGACACTAACATCCGCGTGTAATGTCTGTATTCTTCTTTTAGAGAGGGAAAACCATCAGTCATCGTTTTAGCCAAGCATCTACCTATAAAATAGTACTGCTTTACGGGAACAGGAGAATGACAGAATGCATCATGAAATTGCGATCGTGGGTGCGGGTATGGCGGGTATCGTATGTGCCCGCGAACTTCAATCGGCAGGTCGGGATGTCGTGGTGATTGATAAGTCTCGGGGATTGGGTGGGCGGTTGGCGACGCGCAGGCTAGGGCAAACCCATGCGGATCACGGAGTTTGCTATTTAAAACCCAAGGGCGATCGGTTTTTGGCATTGATTCAGGCGTTAGTTGATCAAGGTGTTGTGACAGTGTGGAGCGATCGGTTGCATCAGCTTTCGGCGGCGGGGCTGATGCTCGACCCATTACCACAGCCTCGATATGCAGCACCCAAGGGGGCCACGTCCATCGCAAAAGCTTTAGCGAAAGATTTAACACTTAAATTGGGTCAGCAAATTCAGGAGATCAGACCGATCGAGAATGGCTGGCAACTCACCAGCCAAGACCCAGAATTTTTACTGACCGCTGAGATTGTGATTCTTGCGATTCCGGCACCTCAGGCATTGCCGTTAGTCCAAGGGATTGCGAATGCTGAATTTGTGGAACAGGTCCGATCGGTTCAGTTTTCACCTTGTTTGACTGCGATCGGGGTTTATCCAAAGAACTGCCCCCCAGCCCCCAATTCTGGGGGAGCCGAGCTATTTGGAATAACTTGTTTGGATGATGAGATGTTGGGTTGGATCGGGTTTGATAGTACTAAGCAGATCAATCCAGAACAAACAACAATGATTGTTCAAAGCAATGCAAAATTTGCGGCGGAGCAGTTTGATTCGGAGGATCTAAATGCAGTGGCCCAGCAGTTGTGCGATCGGGCATCTGAGGTTTTAGATTTACCTTGGACTGCAAAGCCAGAACTGCTGCAACTTCATCGCTGGAAATATGCATTTGCAATCAATCCGATCGAGTCTAGATTTTTAAGTGCAACTACAGCATTGCCGTTGCATTGCATTGGAGATTGGTGCGGGGGTGACCGAGTTGAGAGTGCATTTTCGTCGGGATTGGCGATCGTTGAACGGTTGTCGTCTTAGCCAGACTATTGCTTCTATTTAAACTTTGCGAAACAAACTCAGCATGAATATTCCCCTTCCTCCAGCCAAGCGTCGCCCTCGCTTATTCCAGGGAATATTGCCTTTAAATCGATCGAATATCAGCAACGACATCGTGGGTGGCATTGTGTTGGCTGCGATCGGTATTCCTGAAGTGATGGGATACACCCAGATTTCTGGGACACCGATCGCTA
>JANMIS010000759.1:0-3916 GCA_031375925.1 Synechococcales cyanobacterium OTE_70_concoct_197_sub | reverse complement strand
CTTTGATGAGGTAACCGAAAATCACAGCGGGGTTCAACGTGGGGTTCGTAATGGTGCGTACGTCGCCACCACCCGGTGCCCAAGTGTCATAAACACCCCCAAAGAACATTGCTTTCGCCACCAGAAGGAACGCGCCACAACCTAAGAGGATGAGGTGGTACCCAATAATGTTAGTCATTTGGTTTTTGTCTTTCCAGTCATAGCCAAAGAACGTGGAGTATTCTTCCAAAGTCTCAGGACCACGAACGGCATGGTAAACACCACCCAGACCCAACACTGCCGACGAGATCAAGTGCAACACACCTGCGACAAAGTATGGGAATGTATCGATGATTTCGCCACCGGGACCGACGCCCCAGCCGAGAGTTGCGATGTGTGGAAGCAGGATTAAGCCCTGTTCATACATCGGCTTTTCGGGGATGAAGTGAGCCGTCTCGAACAAGGTCATCGCGCCCGCCCAGAACACAATCAGTCCTGAGTGTGCGACGTGTGCGCCGAGCAGCTTACCTGAAAGGTTGATTAGACGTGCATTACCCGACCACCAGGCAAATCCAGTGGATTCTTGGTCGCGGCTTCCTGCAAAATTTTGATTAGAGAGCGTTACCACGGGGTAGAACCTCCTCAGGGAAAATGAACTTCTCGTGTGGTTGGTCTTGAGTTGCCATCCAAGCGCGGATCCCTTCATTCAACAGAATGTTCTTGGTGTAGAAGGTTTCAAACTCGGGATCTTCAGCAGCGCGAAGCTCCTGGGATACAAAGTCATAAGCACGCAAGTTAAGCGCAATACCAATAATACCGATCGATGCCATCCAGAGACCTGTCACAGGCACAAACAACATGAAGAAGTGCAACCAACGCTTGTTGGAGAATGCAATCCCGAAGATTTGTGACCAGAAACGGTTCGCTGTGACCATCGAATAGGTTTCTTCAGCTTGGGTTGGGTTGAACGCCTTAAAGGTGTTTGCACCGTCGCCATCATCAAACAAGGTATTTTCAACCGTCGCACCATGGATTGCACACAACAGTGCGCCGCCCAAGATACCTGCAACGCCCATCATATGGAAAGGGTTGAGGGTGAAGTTGTGGAAGCCTTGAATGAACAAGATGAAGCGGAAAATTGCTGCAACGCCGAAGCTAGGAGCAAAGAACCAGCTCGACTGACCCAGTGGGTAGAGAAGGAACACAGCCACAAACACAGCGATCGGACCCGTGAAGGCGATGGCATTGTAAGGACGGATTCCGACTAGACGAGCGATTTCGAGTTGACGGAGACAGAATCCGATCAAACCGAATGCACCGTGCAGTGCAACGAAGGTCCAAAGACCACCGATTTGGCACCAACGGGTGAAGTTACCCTGTGCTTCTGGTCCCCAGAGCAACAGCAGGGAGTGTCCCATGCTGTCAGCGGGAGTCGAAATAGCAGAAGTCAAGAAGTTACAGCCTTCCAAGTAGGAAGATGCCAATCCGTGGGTGTACCAGGATGTGACAAAAGTGGTGCCCGTGAACCAGCCACCCAAAGCCAAGAAGGCGCAAGGGAAAAGCAGGATTCCAGACCAGCCCACAAATACAAAACGATCGCGCTTTAGCCAATCGTCGAGTGCGTCAAATACGCCACGTTCTGGCGCGCGCCCCATTGCAATGGTCATTGACAAATCTCCGCAAGATTACAAAAGAGGAATGAATTTCTAGAGTGAACGCGAATTTCGTTTCCTCATCATAGGGGAAATTCAGATAATTTACAAACCGATACATACTTTCTCAGGCAAGGAATTTTTGACCTTGGGACCGCCGAAGGATTGATGGCTAGGGGTATTGAGTATTTATGCTGACTGTTAAATTCCTGAAGCAGAGGGGAAATGAGAAGATTTTATGGTGTTTCAAAACCTTGAGAGGCGCTGCCCATTTACAATAGAAGGGGATACGGTCTTAAAAACGATCTGTAAAACCTTAGGAACAGCCAGCACCATGACCAGCACTCCTGCTCAGAAATCCGCTCAAAAAGAAGGGCAAACATTTCGGACTGAGATTCTCGGTTCTCGTCGGTTCAGCAACTATTTTTGGGCCATTGTGGTTACGATCGGCGCAACAGGCTTCTTTTTGGCCAGCTTATCGAGTTATTTTCATACTAATCTTCTTCCCTTTGCGGATCCTCTGCAACTGATCTTCCTCCCCCAAGGCTTAGCCATGGGACTGTATGGGGCCGCAGGTTTGTTGTTAGCTACCTATATATGGCTGACAATCTTTTGGAATTTGGGCGGCGGTTACAATGAGTTTAACAAAACGACCAAGACTGCCCAGATTTTCCGTTGGGGGTTTCCAGGCAAAAATCGCAAGGTTGAAGTGTCCTGCAAATTAGAAGATATCCAAGCGGTGAAAGTTACCCTCAAAGAAGGACTGAATCCTAAGCGCGCGATTTATCTACGGGTTAAAGGGATGCGAGATATTCCTCTAACCCGAGTGGGACAGCCTATTTCCTTATCTAGCTTAGAAACTCAGGCGGCTGAATTAGTCAGATTTTTAGCTGTCCCTCTAGAAGGGCTTTAGCGTCTCTTGGTTTAATTTCTCCATTCGTGAGTAAAATGAACACGATTTACGATCGGATTTAGCAATCGTTTTTGTTTTACGTAGCTTTCATTGGTTATTTGAGGTGATTTTCTGATGCATCAGCAACTCTGGGTTCGGCAGCTTCGTACATGGTGTCTCGTGACGGCTTTAGGCTGTTTGTTACTCACCACAGGTTGTAACAAGACGACGGCCCCTGACGCGATCGCAAGTTCGCCTACCGCTAGCCCAAGCGTGACGCCCAGCGCCAGTCCCACTAATAGTGCCGAGAATAAAGATGAGAAAAAAGGCAATGAACCCGTTCAATTTCCTGAACTGGCTCGTCTAGAAGGCAAAGCAACCGTTGTGATGACCGTTAAGGGTGCGCCCATTACCCTCGAACTGGATGGCACCAATGCCCCTGTGACTGCTGGAAACTTTTTAGATCTGGTAGATAAAAAAGTGTATGACGGTCTGATTTTTCATCGGGTGGTGCGTCAGCCTCAGCCGTTTGTGGCACAGGGCGGCGACCCCCAGGGTAAGGATCCCAATGTGAATCCTGACTTGTTGGGGAAGGGTGGATACATTGATCCTACGACCAAAGCTGCTCGTAATATTCCCTTGGAAATCAAGAGTGCTAGCGGCAAGATGATCTATAGCAACACCTTCAAGATGGCCAAAGTTGAAGGTGATCCTAAACTTCGGCATACGCGCGGAGCCTTGGCGATGGCCCGATCGGAATATCCCGATTCTGCCTCTTCGCAGTTTTATGTGGCGCTGTCTGACCTGGCGTTTCTGGATGGGAGCTATGCGGTCTTTGGCTATGTGACTCAGGGAATGGATGTGGTAGACAAGATTCAGCAGGGCGATCGGATTGATTCGGCGATCGTGACCCAGGGTATCGAAAATCTTAAAAACCGACGTTAGTTTCTAAGAAGAAGATCAGTGACCTCGTAAGATTTTATGGGGTCACATTTTTGTTGAATTTGTTGAAAATGATGCGTGTAGTGGTGACGGGAATCGGATGTCAGACGGCCCTGGGGGATCTTGAAGAAACTTGGCAAGCGTTGCTGCAAGGACGATCGGGCATCAGAATTCACCAGCCGTTTTCAGCGTTGCCTGCTTATCCCTTGGCCTTGGTGGGCGATCGTCCACAATGTTTGTCAGATCTCGTGAATCCGATCGTGCAGGCGGCTTGTGACGACGCTGGATTAACGCCGCCTTTGCAAGACTGTGCTGTGGTTTTGGGATCCAGTCGTGGGAATCAGGCAAGATGGGAGCAAGTGCTATCGCGCAATCGGCCAGGATTTGAGAATAAATTGGGCGAAAGTTTTGAATGGTTGGAGATGTTGCCGAATGATGCGGCGGTCCAGGC
>JANMIS010000736.1:0-4908 GCA_031375925.1 Synechococcales cyanobacterium OTE_70_concoct_197_sub | reverse complement strand
AAATCACTGACCCAATTATGAATGGTCTCCTTTTCCTTTACAACGGTAGTGAGTGATGTCAGGTGATTAGCAACTTCGCAGGGCTAGCGCCTTTGGCTGAATAAACCGACGAATAAACGTTAGTGGGAACTTTAACGTTAGTGGGAACTTTATTGTGAAACCGATCGTCTGGGAATTCTGGAAACAATTACCATTGTAAAAGCTTCTATGAAATTTCTTCCCATTCTTACGATCGCGACAGTGATCGGTATTACGGCTAGCATGATGGCTCCTGCAAATGCGCAAATGCGTCGCAGACAAACCACTCAGCCCACTCCGCTTGTCGCACAAAATGGAAGCTTCCAACAGCAAATTCTTAGCTTAGTGAATGCGGAGCGGAGTAAGGCGGGGCTTGAGCCTGTGACACTGAACAGCAAACTCAGCCAAGCCGCGCAAAATCATACTAATGACATGATTAGCAAGCGCTATTTCAGTCACAACTCTCCCAGTGGCAGCACCATGGTGAGCCGTGTGAAGGCCGTGGGATATACGTATTCTACGATCGGTGAAAACATTGCAGCGGGGGGCAGCACGGCTTCTGCGACGATGACGCAATGGATGAATAGCCCTGGTCATAAGGCTAATATTTTGAATCCCAAGTTCCGTGAATTGGGCGTGGGGTATGGGGCTTCTAATGATCAATATCGATATTATTGGACGCAGGTTTTTGGGACCGCTCGGTAGTTAACCAATGTCGGACTTTGCTAACGCAACGCTTCGCGAACGACTTCGCTCAGTCCTCAACATTTTCGTGGGGTGAGCGGAGTTGTAGTTTACGTCCGTAAGGACTACCCCCGACCCCACCAAACACCCCAATCACAGACCCAATGCCTTTAATTGCGCCTTTGCTTTTTGTAATGACTCATGCCATTCTCGATCGGGCACGCTATCCGCTACAATGCCCGCCCCAACTTGACCCCAGACTTTTGCGAGGCCCGCTTCTAGATTGCTAAACAACAAGGTTCTAATTAAAATATTTAAATCTAATTGACCCCGAAAATCTAAATATCCGCAAGATCCATAGAATAGATTGCGGCGTACGGGTTCTAATTCCTCAATGATTTCCATACAGCGCACCTTTGGACAACCTGTAATGGTTCCGCCTGGAAAGACCGCTCGAATTAAATCAATGCTGTCAAACTCCGATCGTAATTTCCCGCGCACATTACTGACTAAATGCATCACATGGCTATAGCGTTCAATGGCTAATAATTCATCCACAACCACCGATCCAAATTCACACACCCGACCCAAATCATTGCGCTCCAAGTCAACCAACATAATATGCTCGGCGCATTCCTTTTCACTCGATCGTAGCTCCAACGCCAAATTCAGATCCTCTTCTGCATCCTGTCCGCGCGCGCGCGTACCTGCAATGGGTCTAGTCTCAGCGATTCGATCGCTGCTCAAAGACACCAATCGCTCGGGCGAACAACTCACCACATCGCCAAAAGGTGATCGCCAATAACTCGCAAAAGGCGATGGATTAATAGCTTGTAATGCCTGATAAACGTCCCAACTCGATCGCGCAGTTTCCGTTTCAAATCGCAGCGAAATATTGGTCTGAAAAATATCCCCCCGACGAATGTACTCCTTCGCCCGAACGATCGCCGCCTCATACGCCGATTGCTCCGTCACAAACCGCACTGCCGCCTCAAATCTCTCAGAACCCCCAGAATTGGGGGCAAGGGGCCTTTGCTGCTGCGATAACCGATCGATCAGATCCTCAAAATCCGCCTCATCACTCACGGCCAGCCACAAAACCTGCGCCTCATGGTCTAACACGGCAAAACATTCCGGCTCATACCAAAACGCCACTGGAAACGGCAAAGCATCTTGATTAATAGTCGGCAATCGCTCAATTTCCCAAGCCACATCGTAGCCCAACCACCCCAACCAACCACCCACAAATGGCAAATGGTGTGGGACCAAACGATCGCTCTCACACCATTTGGTCTCCGGCAACAACGATCGCAAAAAAGGCAAAACCTCACCCATCTCCGGCGTCACCATTCTCCATTCTCCATTCTCCATTCTGCGAGGCTCTCCCGCACAAATCGAGAATCGCCCCAAATAGGGATAGTCCGGCGATGGCGGAAACGGACTTTCTAGCAATGTCCCGATCGTCCCAGATTCAAACAATGCCGCAAAAATAGCAGACCCTGTTCTGTTATCAAGAGGGACCGATCGCCAAAACCAAGGCGCACTCAAAGCCGCCATAAGCTACCGCAACCCCAACCAAGTAAAAATATCCTGCTGCGTAAATACTTCCAACAACAACAACGCAATAAACCCAATCATCGCAAAGCGGCCATTAGTTTGTTCGGCATAGCGTGACCACCCAAACCCCGGTGCATCTGGGTCAGTCTCTTTAATATCAACCTTTTTAGCTTCTTTTTTAGATTTATCAGCCATCACCACACTCCGAAATAAAACGCTAGTTGATCTTGCCACAAAATCAACCTACAGTATCCCCAGAGTTTAGTCCGGTAGCTGATCTGGATCAATGCCCTTCGATCGTAAATAAGCCTCCAACTTTTCCCGCTGACGTTGCTCTTGGTCTGCGCGCTGCTGCTCTTGGTCTGCCCGCGATCGTTCTTGGTCTGCTAGTTCTTCCCCGCTGAGATAACGATTGCCTTCTTTGTCATACCAAGTTAATATCTCCCGTTCCAAACCGCCCACCAAGCCGCGATGACGCCCAATCCCCAATCCCACTTCCGGCATCCAATACGGCTCACCCACTTGCAATTGATAAACCCCATTCTCTAACTTGTACAACTCAAACGCCTCATGCTGATCCCGCCGCCAAAACTCTGGGTTATACACCAAGTAATACAACACCCCCAACCTGCGATAGATTTCCAGCTTCTCCTCATACTCCTCACGGGGCGTATAGGACACCATTTCCAGCACAAAAATAGGCACTACAGCATTCTCTTCCCAAGTCGCATAGCTACGCCTCGATTTTCCGCCCTTCTTACGCGCCACTCCAATACTTAAAAATCCATCCGGCACCACCGGAATCTTGGGATTCACGCCCGTTGTGTGATACACCGCCATATCCACACCAAAGTACCAATCTAGTCGCTTTAACCAGATCTGAGTTAACAACAGCAGCAACAGATTAGGCAGGAGGTTTTGATCTTCGTTGTCCACGGGCGTATCATCTGAGCAGGGCAATTCATTAGTGCTGGGTAATAGTTGCAGAATTTCAGCTGGGGAATTCACAGCAGAAACGCTTGCAGAAACACTTTGCCAACGATCAATGACGGGAATGGAATTTTTGCTTTGAGTCATAGTAACTATCCCAAGGCTTGTGCTTTTTATTATAGAACCTAGCCGATCGTCAGAACTTGGACAAATTTGCCGCCTGTACCGACTCGATCAACGATCGCACCTCCCTCGCTCCCTCCGATGGCTCAAAGCTCGTAGGAAACTTGCCCTTCGTCAACATCCTCCAACCCAACGGAACCAAGCTCGCCATCCCCGCCAAATCCTTGCCGCCATTGCCCACCACGTTAATCCCAAACTTCCGCTCATCAATCCAGCCGCCCGCCTTCACCAGCTCAATCAAC
This sequence comes from Synechococcales cyanobacterium OTE_70_concoct_197_sub, assembly GCA_031375925.1. GTDB lineage: Bacteria > Cyanobacteriota > Cyanobacteriia > Leptolyngbyales > Leptolyngbyaceae > JAAFJU01. The sequence goes on along the minus strand of JANMIS010000736.1, from coordinate 1,294 downwards.
TGCTTACGATGGCGCACCGATCGACTCTTCTGATCATCCGATCGTGCCAAAATCTCACTTTTGACCTTACTAATTTGATCAAGCGGCATCACCTCCGTCGGACAGACGCTGCTGCACTGGCCACATCTCGTACAGCCCCACACGCCATCTGTCCCCTCGCCATAGCTTTCCAGACGAGACTCCGTTCGATCGTCGCGATTATCTGCCACCATACGATAGCTCTTCGCCAACGCATGAGGTCCCACAAAATCAGGATTCACTGCAACCGAATTGCATTCAGAATAGCAGGCCCCGCACATGATGCAGTTGCCCACTTGGTTGAGTTTCGATCGCTCCTCGGGCGTCTGCAAAAACTCCCGCTCTGGCACCTGACGCGCGGCACTACTCACGTAAGGCTGCACCCGATCGAGCTTCCCCCAAAAAGGCTTCATATCAACCACTAAATCTTTAATCACAGGCAGATTGTTCAGAGGTGCGAGCGTCATCACAGGCATCTCACCAGAACTTAGACCTGGACAAAACCTCGCAATTTCTTGCCCAACATTTTCTTTACAAGCCAAAGTCGATCGGCCATTGATTCGCATGGCACAACTACCACAGATCATATTTCGGCAATTGCGACGGTAAGTTAACGAACCTTCTTGACTCCACTTAATTTGATTTAAGCAATCTAAAATCGAGCTTCCGGCCTCCGTTTCCACGATGAAAGACTCAATTCGAGGCGACTCGCCTGGGTTTTGACGGAGGATTTGAAACTTGACTTCCATGACGAATCGCTCCCTAACTCTGGATAGAAATGACAGACTTCATTCCTAACCCTAACCCAGAAGCGACCCTAATCAACTCTTCCACAGTGATAATTTTAAGACTTGGACTTATTAAACTATTAGAAAATCGCTGTGAAAATAGGATCTAATCGATTGATGATTCCCTCTCCACGAAATCTCCATGTTTCTGAACTTGAAAAGCCCTCTCCTCAGAAGACAAAAGCACAAAGAGCTGTTATTAAATCTGGATTTCTGTTCGTAGAAACTCAGAAAAAGATTTATAAAATCTGCTCATGTAGGAAACATTAACGATATATTGTGTAAGATTGAATGAATTAAACAGTCCAAAATTTTTCTAAGGAAATTGTTTCAGAATGGCTCAAGTTGCAACAGCGCCCCTAACCGGAAAAGCGCTCCTACAAAAAATCAAAGAACTCCCCCACCTTGCTCGTCGTGAACAAGCCAGACAATGTGGATACTTCACGGTTAGCAAGAAGAATGAGACTCGCGTTACATTAACCGAGTTC
>JANMIS010000692.1:0-1628 GCA_031375925.1 Synechococcales cyanobacterium OTE_70_concoct_197_sub | reverse complement strand
ATCGATACATCCGTAACTTCACGCCTGATCGCCCACTGATGCTGCGCAGTGATTATAAAGCCAAGCAGTACCCAGCGTGGAATCTCATCAAAAAGTTAGGCCATGATGGCAAGCTGACGAGCGCATCACAGAAGTTTCTCGTTGCCCCCACGATGCCTGAAGAGGAGCTTTATGATACGGTTGCAGATCCCTTCGAGACAGTGAACCTCGCAACGTCGTCCGGTCCAGAAGCTAAAGCAGCGTTGGCAAGGTTGCGTGCTGCTGTTGAAAAATGGATTGTCGATACCAAGGATGCCGGAGCAACTAGCGACTACAGCTATGACAAGCAATGGGCGGCCGATGGCGAAAAAGTCGGACCGCAATATTGAGACGAACCTATATTTATTCTGGACAGCCGGTCAATGCTAGGCGTAAATGCCTGTGGGTGTCCTCCCATTCCATTGATCGAGTTAGCGAGGTCGTCGCAGATGATAAAGACTAGGTTGTTGTTGGTCTGGTCGACGAAAGGGCCTCCTTCGTTCGCGCTAGGTGGCGAGTAGATATCGTGGCGAACCAATAAGGGTTAGCTTTGAGTGCCACGAGATCGGCCGCGGCTTCCGTGTCAAATTTGCCTTCCGCATCCTTGCGAACTGTCACTCGCACTTTAGTGAACTCGTAGGATCTCAAAACGACTCGTTCGCTTTTTGTTTGAGAAGCAATCGCTTCCTTCAATGGTTCGGACTCGGGTGGTGTGTAGAATTGGTCTCAAGGAAATTGCAACTCCTCGCCAAGCTGCACTCTCGGAATTGCGGCGAGCCTCGATTGTCGCCAAGGGGGTTCAGTGCTTTTGTAAAAATGGCTCGTTACGGGTTTTTCGCCCCAGTACTCAGTCGCAGTTCCGTCTAGGTACGCGGTCACCGTATTCTTCGCTTTATCGAACACAAAACCGGCCGCAGATCACTGGCATCGAGTTGCTTTGGAGTTGCGTCCGATTTTAGACTTTTCATCTTCTCTTGCGTAACAGCGAGATGTCGCGCGTAACCATCGTCGAATGTGGACAGACCATTTTCAGAAACATGGAGGATCGAATGCAGCCCTCGCACACCGGGAATCCACGACAACCTGCGCTTTCAACCGGGTTCTGTGCAGCGGAGGTTGTTTACGGTGGAAGCGGCGTGTCACTCGAGGCTAATAACTCCTCTAGTGCTGCCAGTTCAACCGGCTTGACCAAATGGTGGTCGAACCCGGCTTCGGCTGATCGACGACGATCGTCTTCCTGCCCCCAGCCTGTTACGGCGATGATGACCATACCGGTCGACCATGGCTGCTGCCGGATGTGTCGGCAAGCTTCATATCCGTTCATCTTGGGCAATCCAATGTCAAGCAAAATAATCTTTGGCCTAAACTGTTCGGCAGCAGACAGGGCCGCTAAACCGTCGTGGGCGGTTTGGGTCTCGTTTCCCAGAAGCTTGAGCATCAAACCTAGGCTCAAAGCTGCATCCTGGTTATCGTCCACGATCAAAATTCGCCGTTTCGATGATTCAGTCCTCTCGCCGCTGTACACAGGTTTTTCTGGTTGTTTCTGTTCTTTGCCGGTCAGAATTGGCAGACGGACCGTGAACTCGCTACCCCGGCCCGGCCCATCGCTG
>JANMIS010000817.1:0-1236 GCA_031375925.1 Synechococcales cyanobacterium OTE_70_concoct_197_sub | reverse complement strand
GGTGATGGGTGTGAGTGATGCGGCAGGTAAAAGCTTGGCGATCGGATAGTGGCTTGGGCACGGGTGGGAGTGCTGATGGTGGGGCTGTGGGCGACGCCGGGGTGGGCGAGGAAGTCGAAGGGATAGCAGCTTTTGCCGATCGGTTCCTAATTGCATGAGTCTACATCAGCGGGAATATTGGAAACCTGGTAGGGTGGATTTATAATTAAAATATTGAACTTTAACCAAACTCCGGTGATCAGGATGACGCAATCTAATGACTCTAATGATTTCAATCCAGAAATAACTCGGAACCTAAAAAGTTTAAGCCGCAGGGTCGATCGCCTAGAATATTCTCAGATCTCGCCTCAGGAGTTCTCTAGAGCTTTTGATCGTGTCTATGACGAAATTGATGCATTGGAAAGCATTGTCAATCAGCGGTTCGATCGGCTTGAAGGTGAAATTCAAGAGTTGAATCGAAAGTTTGATATTGTGATGCAACACATTACCGGACAAAGTGGAACAAATTAGGATTATTACGATCGATTATTTATCAGTTCATGCTTGAGAAACTTCGCTGGAAAGGCGATCGAATTTTCTGATTCAGTAACGGTATTTATAGCCACTCCGGCTCCCATGAGGTACAAGTTGAAGCCTGAAACCCTTGCACAGACAGCCTTCTAGGGACACGCTTCGTGCCTCACGCGGTAGGGAATGGCAAAAGCGACAATGCGATCGTATTTGTAGCCTCTGTGGGTGGATTTTTGGGAAAGGCGATCGATCGTCCATTAGATGAGATCTCAATTCCCCCTGCCCTATCACAAAAAAGATACTACCACCCAGCAGGGACACCTTCAGATCGCCTGAACAACCAGCCAATTGAACCAATTACACATCCTAGAGTTAAACCTAGCATTAAAAATATCCCGAAAATAAGAAACATTTTACGTGGTCCATAGTGTTTTATCAGATCATCTTTTGCACTAAGAAATCCAAATATGACCAACCGAAACTGTCCTAATGTCAGTACTCCTAGTCCTACTCCAAATCCAGTATCGGGACCACTGTAGTAGCCTTGGCTTGCTCCTCCTGCAATAAATCCAATTGATGTAAAAATGACTACTAGTGGTCCTTCATAAATATTAATCCAAGACAGCATCATAGCCCCACAATAAGCCCCAACCGTAGATACAGCTACAATCAGAAAACTTCCAGTCCTGGCAGATTCAACCATAAAACCAAGCGAAACTAAAGCAC
>JANMIS010000569.1:0-2330 GCA_031375925.1 Synechococcales cyanobacterium OTE_70_concoct_197_sub | reverse complement strand
CTGAAATGCCCAGTCCTCCGACGATCGCCTGCTTAATCGCCTCGTTGCTAGTTAAGTCGATGATCCGATTTAAATCCAAACGATTGTCACTAAAAAACTGCTCGACGATCGCTCTAGTTCCAGAACCAGACTCCCGCATGATCATGGGCTGTTCTGCGAGCTGTTTTAGAGAAACGTTTTTGAGTCCGGCGAGGGGATTCGATCGATGGGCGACGACGACTAGCGGATTGGGCAAAATGGGGCGCAGTTCTACATCAATATCACGAGGTGGACGACCCGTGAAATAGAGATCATCTTTGTTCTCACTCAAGCGTTGCATCACTTCGGCTTGATTTGTAATCTCCAAAGAAAGGGTGATGCCGGGATGCTTTTGGTGAAAGGGTCCGAGTAGACGCGGGACAAAATATTTGGCGGTTGTCGTGGTTGAAAGGCGAAGTCTACCTTTTTCCATGCCTTGCAGATCGCTGAGATGCATTTCAAGCTGGGCAACTCGATCGGCAATATCGCGACTCGCAACCAAAACCGATTCTCCTGCCTCAGTTAGATGAATGCGCTTTCCAATCTGGTCGAAGAGCGGGAGACCCATAGCTTTTGTCAATTGTTTTATTTGTTGAGAAACGGTAGGTTGGGTCAGGCCCAGCTCCTCCGCCGCACGGGTAAAACTGCCATGACGGGCGATCGCTTCGAGGATGTTGAGTTGGTGAAGTGTGGCTTGGGTCATAGTCTAGGAAATAAAACGCTATCTAACCGTAAACGGCTTAGCCCCAATGTACCATATACAAAACCTATGATAAACATTTAAAACTAGGACTTCCCTCTATTCACCAAAGCCGCTATGATACCCACAACAAATAGAAAAAGCTTATTCAAGACAAGAGCTTGATAGATTAGTCCTATTTACCTCATTCATTCTCTCGTCTCTGTGGAGGAAGCGTTTATGCCATCGTTCCGTCGTCGTCAATTTCTGTTGACTGCGAGTGCTGCTGTCGGAGCTTCATTGCTGAAGGGTTGTACTATCAACCCGCCCTCTCCGAACGCAATGTCAGCGCCTGCTGCTGCGTTGAGCCTCAGTCCTGCAACCGCGCCAGAAGTCCCTGGAATTAAATTGGGCTACATCGCGATCGCTGAATCGGCTCCTTTGATTATTGCCCAGGAAAAAGGATTCTTTACTCGTCATGGAATGCCTGACGTGAAGATTGCTAAGCAAGCCTCTTGGGGTGCTGCGCGAGACAACATTGAAATTGGTTCTAGCGGTGGCGGAATTGATGGCGGACAGTGGCAGATGCCGATGCCTCATTTGCTGTCCGAAGGCTCGATTACCAAGGGCGGTCGCAAGGTGCCAATGGTGGTATTGGCTCAGCTTTGTACCCATGGGAATGGGGTGGCAATTGCGAAAAAGCATAAGGGCAAGGGCATTGAACTGAATTTGAAGCAATCCGGCGGGACGGAGTATATCAAGTCTCTGGCTGCTTCTGATAAAAAGTTCAAAGTGGCATATACCTTCCCTAAGGTGAACCAAGATTTCTGGTTGCGCTATTGGTTAGCCGCGAATGATATTGACCCAAATAAGGATGTCGATCTTCTCGCGGTCCCTGCTTCTCAGACTGTGGCTAACATGCGGACTGAAACCATGGATGGATTCAGTACAGGCGATCCATGGCCCAGCCGCATTGTGAAAGACAAGATTGGGTTCTTGGCAATGTTGACAGCGCAAATCTGGGAAGCGCACCCAGAAGAGTATTTGTCTGTTCGGAAGGAGTGGGTTGAGCAGCATCCAAAGGCGACAAAGGCGTTGCTGAAGGCAGTGATGGAAGCTCAGATTTGGTGTGATGACCCAGCAAACCGTGAAGAAATGGTACAAATCCTGTCTCAGCGGAAGTACTTTAATGTCCCGACCGAGTTTTTGCGCGGGGCCTACGAGGGGACTTATCCGATGGGAGATTCGCTAACGCCTGTGACGGATGAGAAAACGAAGATTAAGTATTGGAAAGATGCCAAAGGCAGCGTGTCCTATCCTTATCAAAGTCACGATAAGTGGTTCTTGACGGAGACGGTGCGTTGGGGTTTCCAACCTGAAGGGCTTTTGAAAGAGGCCGATCGGATTGTGACCCAAGTGAGTGGTGAGAAATATTGGCGTGATGCGGCGACCGAGCTAGCTGCTGTGGCTCCGACTATCACGACTAAAGATATTCCAACGAATGTCTCACGCGGAGTTGAAAAGTTCTTTGATGGAGCTGAGTTTGATTCTACTAAGCCTCAAGCCTATCTCGATAGTTTGAAAATTAAAGCAATTAAAGCTTAAAGTTTAGCTATCAAATTCACGTCAGTCG
>JANMIS010000515.1:0-3916 GCA_031375925.1 Synechococcales cyanobacterium OTE_70_concoct_197_sub | reverse complement strand
CGTGCCGATTTTGGCAGTGGTGGGTGGAATGCATGTGCGGGTTGACCCGGAACGATCGAATTATATTTTAATTGAGTTCTATGATGAGCGGGGCATTAATCTATCGAAGTCGGCAGAAAAAAAGATTGAAGGGGCATTCTTTAAGGAAGATTTTCGGCGGGCGACGATTTCCGACATTGGTAATATCACACCCGTGGGTCATGCGTTGGAGTTATATAGTCGTTGCTTTGAAAAGAATCTCAATCTAATGGCATTGCAAAGTAGCGGCAGTAAAGTAGTAATTGATTATGCCTATGCGGTGTCGGGGGCAGTGTTGCCGCAACTACTCGCGAAGTTTGGGTGCGATGCGGTGGTGTTGAATGCGAGCTTGAGCCAGAATCCACCGACCTACAACGATCGGGAAGCCTTACTCGGTCAATTAGGTCAAGTGGTAGAGGCATTGAAGGCGGCTTTTGGGGTTCAGGTTTCGGCAAACGGGGAGCAGTTAATTGTGGTTGATGAAACGGGAATCCCCATTCGAGGGGAAACACTAACGGCGTTGATGGTGGACTTGATGTTGACCGCTAATCCGCGCAGTAGTGTAGCCGTTCCAGTTCACGCATCGAGTGCTGTAGAAGAGATTGCTAGGCGACATGACGCAACTGTCATTCGTACAAGGGCTAATCCAACGGCTTTGATGGAAGCCTGTGAACGCAATCCGAATGTGGTGATGGCAGGAAGTGGAGCAATGGGCTTTATTTTCCCGACGTTGCATCCAGGATTTGATGCGATGTTTTGTATTGCGAAGTTGATTGAATTGACGACCTTGCAGGAGCGGAGCTTGGGACAGATTCGGGCGGATTGTCCACGGATCACTCACCGAACCTACACCGTGCGCTGTCCTTGGTTCTTGAAAGGGGCGTTAATGCGAAATCTCGTAGAAACACATCAAGCGGATGAAGTGGAATTAACCGATGGCGTGAAAATTTTTAATCGTCAGCATGATAGCTGGATTTTGATTTTGCCCGATGCGAGTGAGCCGAAGATTCATCTTTGTGGCAATAGTCGCGATCGGATTTGGGTGGATGAAACGCTGCGGGAGTACCGATCGCGTGTGCAGGAATTTGTGACGCAGCAGCAGGGAATTGATGAGATGCGGGAATGATGGCGATGTTGGGAAATTAATCGGCATTTTGCATAACGATCGCTCTAATCCAGGATAGTGATGATAACGATGCTGATTAAGCATTAACGATCGTCAGTTTGGAGAAAGTCAATGTCTGAAGAAAAGAAACCAGGTTGTGGAAGTTGTTTGAGTTCGTTGGGATCCTTGGCAGTAGTGGTGGTGCTGGGATTTATGTTTACGTCCAATGGTGGACTATTTGTTCGACTTGGAAATGCTGCTTTTACGTTTGGGAAGCCAACATTTGATGGAAAACCAATGGGAACGCTGGTGGAAGCTGAGACGGTAGAAGCGAATAAAAAGGTTGCTGAAGTGGCCGTCAAAGCTTTTCATGAGCAAATAGCTCAAGGGAAATGTGATGAGATTTATAATCAATCTAGCAGCGCTCTGAAGAATAATCAAAATAAGGAAGAGTTTTCGGTGTTTTGCGATCAGTGGAAGCAGGTGGGTGGCGTGCAATCTGCTGAGATTATGGATTGGTGGGGAAAGCCAACGGAGAATCAAGAGCGGAAGATTTTGATGCGCTATCAGACGACGACTCAAAAGTTTCTGATGATTGAGACCTTTGTTTGGCTAATTAATAAGGAGAATAAGGCTGAGCTAATAACTTACCAATATCAACCCGTTAGTATGACAGGAGGCAAACAACCGTCCCCTAGTCCTGCTTCTGGAGGAGGCGAATCAAAGCGTTAGGCTGAATTTAGATTGTGGTAGAATCCTTGTACTAGTCTACAGTCGATTTAATCCTCTTTAAATTATGTCTAAATTGCTGCTTATTGAATCACCCGGTAAATTGCGGAAGCTGGCTCAGATCTTGGGTCAGGGGTGGGTAATTAAGGCCAGTATGGGACATGTGCGGGAACTCGCGAACGATGGCGAGGATTCGTTGGGATTTGATCTGAATGGCGATCGGATTGATTGTCGCTATGAAGCGCGGGGTGCAAGGGGACAGGTTGTAATTAATGAATTGAAGCAGGCAGTGAAACAGGCAGACCAAATTTATATTGCAACAGATCCCGATCGCGAAGGCGAGACGATCGGTTGGCATTTGCAGCAGGCGTTGAAACTAAAAAATCCCCATCGTGTGACGTATCGGGAAATTACGGCGGAGTCAGTCAAAGCTGCGATCGCCCATCCTCGTAAATTGGATCAATCTCTGATTGCAGCGGGCCGAGCGCGCGATTGTTTGGACAAACTCGTGGGGTATAAAGGTAGTAAGCATGTGGTGTGGAAACTGAACAATGGCGCGAAGTCTATGGGGCGTGTTCAGAGTGCGACGTTGCATTTGGTTTGTCTGCGTGAACGCGAAATTTTAGCATTTAAGCCGCAGGATTATTGGAGTGTGTGGGTGGAGTATGGCGAGGGATTTAAGGCATTTTACCGATCGGCAGGAAAGCCTAAAGCTGTACATCCAAAAGAACATGAGGATGCACCCGATGATCCAAAGGCCCCCGAGTCAGATAAAGTGACGACCCAGGCAGAGGCCGATCGGATTGTGGCTATTGCCCGCGCCGAATCCCATTCAGTCTTTTCAGTCGAGGGAAAAATCGCGCAGCAATCACCGCCGCCGCCCTTCATGACTTCGAGCTTGCAGCAGGCAGCAGGACAAAAGCTGAAGTTCAGTCCTGACAAGACGATGAAGGTCGCGCAGTCACTATATGAAGCGGGACATATTACCTATATGCGAACGGATTCGGTGACATTGGCGGAGTCATTTTGTAAATCAGTTCGAGATTACTTGAGCAAACATGACCCGAAGAATTTACCAACTAAAACAACATCACACCGATCGTCATCCAATTCACAGGATGCCCATGAGGCGATTCGTCCCACTGAGATTACTAAGGTGCCTGATGAGTTGAATGTGAGCGGGGATGATGCAAAATTATATAACTTGATTTGGAATCGAACGATCGCTTCTCTTTGCGCGCCTGTGCAACTGCAAAAGACACGGGTGATGACGAGGGCAGGAGAGACTTCTTGGGAAGCACGGGGGCAGGTTGTCGTGTTTGCAGGATACACAAAGTATTGGAATAATCTTAGTGCAGATAATCAATTGCCGAGTCTAGAACGCGGGCAAGCGCTGACATTGAAAAAAGCCCAAGCGGATGCAAAACAAACTCAGCCGCCACCTCGCTATAGTGAGCCAAAGCTGGTGCAATTAATGGAGCGCAAGGGAATCGGGCGTCCGAGTACCTATGCGCCGACCGTGAAGACGCTGCGGGAGCGTGAATATGTCACTTCGCTTAAGGATAAAGTTCAACCCACAGCGTTGGGTTTAGAACTGGATGCAGCATTGGAAAAACTGTTGCCGGATCTAATTCAGCCCGAGTTTACGGCGAAGATGGAGGCGGATCTAGACAGAATTGCGGAGGGTCAGCAGGACTGGGAAGCTTATTTGACGAACTGGCATCGGGATTATTTTGGGCCTGCGATCGTAGCGGCACAGCAGCAGTTGGGGGCAGTTGGCAGTTCAATTAAAACAACCCCCCGCAGTTTTCAATCAGGTTCTAAATCAATAGGCTCTGAAACGCTGGAACGATCGCGGTTCAAATGTCCGAAGTGCGATCAGAAAATGGCAAAGGTGCCGTCGAAGTCTCCGAAGATGAAAGCCAAGCATTTTTTGAAATGTATGACGGCGGATTGTGATTGTGTGATGTTTTGGAATGCAAAAGTGAAGAAGTATGAGTTGCCCTATGGGAAGCAGGGCAATTCAGGACAGAATTTTACGGATCATCCTTGTCCAGTCTGTGG
>JANMIS010000441.1:0-13894 GCA_031375925.1 Synechococcales cyanobacterium OTE_70_concoct_197_sub | reverse complement strand
CCTGTGCGATCGTCAACAAGTGTCCCCATCTTGGACTACCGATCGCTTCAGGCAAACTTGAGGATGGGATAATTACCTGCCCATTTCATGGTGCGAAGTTTGACATGGCAACAGGTAAAAACGTGAAGTGGGTCAGTTCTGTAATGGGAATTACATTGCCCGAAATGGGCCAGAAGATCATGTCCATGGGAAAAGAAGCCACGGATATTCCCTGCTTTGCTGTGACGCAAGAAGGTGAAGATTTATTTGTTGATGCATGAGTTTAAGCCCCCAAATGGGGGCTACGATGGAGTTTTTAGGTTCCGAAGTTGCCGATTACAAAATCCAATGGCTGACGACTAAAAGCGTGTGGGTTTTGCCGATCGCCACATACACGCCATAGGGAGTGTTTTCATTGTCGGTATCCGTAAGGGTATAAAGCTTTAGGGCTTCAGATTCATGAAATAACAGAGGCCGAAGGGTTTCGGTGAGTTGCGCGATCGTTGCCTTTTGAGCTTCACAGGCATTGCCGTCTGTATTTTCGCTGTCTGTATTTTCATAGTAATCCTCCGCCAGACAGCATCCCGTCATCCATTCCGAAAAATCCTCCGGAGCGATTTCTGTAACGGCTTCCTTGGCGCTCCAATATTCAGAAGTCTCATCCCGATCGATCGTGCTCAACAACGCCTCAAGATGATTGTCTGAATCATCACCCGATAGCGGCGTCTCGGAATAGATTGATTTTAAAAGTTTGTACACTCCCGCTACGGATTTGGAGGGGCGATCGTGACTGAAGAGCTTAACATCAAAGAGAAATTGTGGGCCGCAGGCAAGTTCCCCGTACTGACGTTCGGTGGCGAGGAGTTGTTCAATGAGTTTGCTTTGGGTGAGATCTGCGGTGAGCGTCATGGTAAGCCGTATGGAAAATAGTAATTAATCCTATACGAAAAATTGAATTTGGGAGATTGAACTTGGGATTTTGAGCCAGCATTTTGATCAAAAAGGGACATGAATTTCATGTCCCTTATCGCTATTTAGAACACTTGTTCAATTTCATTAATTTCAGGAATTTTCTCACGTAAGCGTCGTTCGATGCCCATGCGCAGGGTCATGGTCGAACTCGGGCAAGAGCCACAAGCGCCATTCAATCGCAGTTTGACGATCGGGCCATCAATATCAACGAGTTCGACGTTGCCGCCGTCAGAAATAAGATAGGGTCGAAGCTCGTCTAGGACGGTTTCGACATTCTCCGTGGTCAGTGCTAGAGACATGATGATTTTTGAGCGATTTAATTAGCTTGATCATAACGTGAACTTGTCACGATCGGTCCTTCAGACCTTGGTTAACGCATCTATTTCAACAACTGCACGTTAGTGAATTCAAAGTCCATGGTGACGGGCTGTTTGTTTTCGTCTAGGGTGGCGATCGTCCGACGGGTCAAGACTTGGTAGCCGCCAACATCGCTGTAAATATCTTCAAAATCCTGCTTTTCACCCTTTTGCTCTCCGGTTTCTGGGTCGCTGTATACCGAGTCGTATTTGTGAGACAGGTAGCCATCGGGCATTTGGTGGCTGGAGAAGGTGTTGATCTTGACGAACTGGCCGTGAATGTTGCGGTATACCAAGACGATTTCGTTGTCCTTGACTTTGTAGTAATCGCGTTTGCCTTCCATCTTCACTTCGATCGCACCCTTTTCATCGGTCTGCCCGAAGCTAAAGACGTTACCCGCATGGGTCTTTTCGAAGGGCCGACGCACGCGATGGATTGCGGTTTCCCACAGTTGGCCCATGACGGCTTTCAAGACTTCTTCATCTGCGATTTCGGTCACTTCGCCTTTGTAGCCCATGCGAGGATCGGGAGAAACGACGGCTTTTCCGTGAAACTCGGTTCCTGCACAGCGGTAGGTCACATCAGCAGTGTAGCCAGGGAAACTGGAGTCCCAGGTATAGCGGTTTTCGTAGGCGGCACGAAAGAGTGCGATCGCGTCAGTGGTGGGTGCAATATTCATGGGAAGCTTCTCCGATCGATATTGGGATTTTTTAGTGCCTTAATCAGATTAGCGTGGACGCTGCCCCAATGGGCTAACGCGAAAGTGTAGATTTCCGTCTCAATGCCCTAATATTCGACTATCCGCACCTCAATTACTCTAGAACCATGCCAATGATTAAAGTCTACGGTTTGCAAGCTCAGCTTAACCCCATTAAATCTCAGCTTTCTGATGTAATCCATTCCTGCATGATGGATGCTTTTCAATATCCGGCGAACAAAAGGTTTCAGCGATTTTTCCCGATGCTGCCTGAAGATTTTATTTATTCTAGCGATCGGTCCGATCGCTACACCATTGTCGAACTGACGATGTTTGTCGGACGCACGATCGAAGCGAAAAAACAATTTATGAAACTACTCTTCGATCGGGCTTCTACCTTAGGCATTGAAGCTAACGACTTAGAAATCACCATCCACGAACTCCCAAAAAATGACTGGGGCTTTCGAGGACTGCCTGGAGACGAACATCAACTCAGCTACAAAGTCGAGGTGTAAAAAACAGGACTTAAAAACAGGGCCTAGAGGGAACCGATCGGATTGTCACAGGGGCATCATGAGACTACGACAACGCCTTAATAGTTACTGCGCCACCCACGAGTCCTTGTATGTTTAATTCATAGCCTTCGAGCAAATCCATACCAATTAATGGGTCGGCTTCTGATTCATTAATTTCAATCGATTTAACTTAGCCATCCCAGATAATGGATGCCTCAAACACATTAAACATGCACATACTCCCATCACCCAAAGTCCCCTCTTCTTGCATAAACCAGGTCAGCCCCAACTTGGCAATAATCGTCGAAGGCAACGTGAGAAAACCCGTATATCCTGTGTCAATGACGGCCTTAATGCCTTGTCGTTGATTGTTTTCACCCAAAACTGCTAACTGAATAATTGCTTCTCGACGCGAATTTACGTTGCCAATCATCATTCGGTAGCACCAGGAACGCGCAAACCAAAGCGGTGAACAGCAAGATGTCCAATTCGAATGCCAAAAATCTGTGCGTCGGGGTACCGTACTAACAGCTTTTTAGCAGCGAGAAGGCTTTCGTCTGCGACCTCGAAAGCCCCAGTTTCGATGTCGATCGCGACAATTCTTCCAAGGTTTCCTTCCTCAACTTCCGATCGGATCGTTGACTCGTAGAGCCTATGACCTCGCTGGGCAAACTCTTCTTTGCTATATCGGGGTTGCCGGACTGCCATAAGCTTTGACCTCACTGTAACTTCAGATGAACTATTATAGCTTGTACACTGAAGGAGCATTATCGTCGGGCATTTTGGGTTTTGTAATCATGGCAATACGATCGTTTTTTATCAGCCCTCTCCTTCTAGTGACGCTCTGCGCCTGTGCAGGAAACCAAGCGGCTGAAAATGCATTGAAACCAGACTCTCGCCTAACAACAACCCAGCCATCACCACAGCCATCACCACCAGCTTCAACAAAACCTTCAATAAAACCTGAAGTCAAGCCTGAACCCCCATTGGTCTCTGAGCGCCCAGAGGTTATCGCCCAATCCCCCGAACCCACACCTAAACCTGAAACCAGCCCCACAGACTGGCAAGACCGAGATAACATCCCTCCACAGCTAAAGCCCTCCGTTGAAGATGTCCTAGCCCTTAGGCTCCTGCTACCCGACGGAAAAAACGCCGATCGTAAAACCGTTGACCAGCTCAACGCTCCCATCACCCGTCGAGAATTTGCAAAATGGCTGCTCCTGATCAATAACCACTACTACAAAACCCGCCCCACCCGACAAATTCGCACCGTTGGCGAACAGCCCAGCAACAATCCTGCCTTCTCAGATATCCCTCCCACTGACCCAGACTTTCCGGTGTTGCAGAGCTTAGCCGAAGCCGGAATCCTTCCCAGCGAACTATCCGGCGAAGACAAAGCCGACAAATTTCGCCCCACAGAACCCCTCAAGCGCGAAGATCTCCTGCGGTGGAAAGTGCCTTTAGATGTCCGATCGCCCCAAGCCTCCCCATCGATCGAAACCCTCCAAAAAACGCTTCCCTTCCAAGACCTCAGCAAAGTGAAGCATCCCGAAAGTCTCCGAGCCATCGCCCTCGATCTCCAAAACAACGACCAATCCAACCTAAGACGATCGTTTGGTTACACCCAGCTCTTGCAGCCCCAACGATCGGTGACCCGCGCAGAAGCCGCCGCCGCACTCTGGTCGATCGGTTCCCTTCCCGATGTCGTCACCGCCAAGCAAGACTCGTCCCAAAGATAGATTTCACTCATCCAAACAAGCTTTAATCCGTTTCAAACTATCTTAAAGAAAGTCCATTTTAAGTTTCTTGGGTATTATTAATGTGATTGGGTTATGACCACCGATCAACCATCATCATTTTTGAGGAGTAATCCATGAAACGGCTCGTGCGTCACACAGGTTTGGGATTGGCGAGTGGAGTGGCAACGATCGCCCTACAGATGTCGCTAGTTTCCCCGGTTAAAGCCCAAGCCGCCTACGGAAGCTACATCGGCATCGGCCCAGCGATCGGCCTTACTGAAGGCGGTGGTGAAGGTCGGAAAATCTCAGGCGTTGTCTCGGGTCGCTACAAGTTTCTAGAGGCGCCGATTTCTTTGCGAGGTCAGGTGTTTGTCGGGAGTGGCGTTGCCCTTGTGCCCACTGTTTCCTACGACATTCCCATCAACTGGCAAACAGATGCCTACGTCGGCATTGGAGCCGCAATTCCGGTTAGCGGCAATACTCCCGTCGGCAACAAAACAGGGTTTGCCATTCAACCCGGAGTCGATTATTCCTTGCCCAATAGCAACATGGTCATTTTTGGCAATGCCGTGATTTCCTTTGATGCTTATAAAGACACCCGTGGAACGGCAGCTTCTTTGCAGGGTGGTGTCGGGCTGCGCTTCTAGTTGGGCTGCGCTTCTTAATGACGTGCTTACAGTGAAGAGAGCTTCTCTTCAATTAACATCACCACCCGATCGAAATCAAATCGCTCGATTCCATCGGATAAGGCTTCCAGGAAAGTGATGTCGAGCGATCGGGGCGGTTCTAGGAAAAACTGGCGACAGGCGTGGGAATTGAGATGGGTGGCAGATTGTTGAAGGTTGATGAGCCAAGTCCGCACGTTGAACCTCTGCTCGCCCGCGACAGCTTGATTCAAGATTGTACTTTTAGGCAAGCGCAGTTCGAAGGTACTACCATCGAGACTGCTAGACAACAGCCGAAGCTGGCCTCCTAGGATTTCCGCGAAGTGGGAACTAATCGCAAGCCCGATGCCCGTGCCACTGTAGATCTGTTGAGGGCTAGAGGCGATCGAAAAGGGTTTGAACAAGTCGGCCCGATCGCCTTCAGCAATACCAGGTCCCGTATCGACAATCTGAAACGATAAGTCATCCTTTTGAAGGTCTGCAATCAGTTGCACCTCACCTGATTGGGTAAATTGGATGGCATTGCTGAGGAGATTGATCAGAATTTGGCGAAGCTTTTTCTCATCGGTGATAATATGCCGAGGAAATTGGGGCGATCGAATCAGGGTAAACATCAGTTGTTTTGCGTGACTTCGGAGTTGAAATAAACCTTCCATATCTCGTAAGAGATTCCAGAGATCGCAGGTGTGTGAATGAACTTGGAGATAGCCCGACTCGATTTTTGAGAGTTCGAGGAGATTGTTCATTAGGCTGAGCAGATGTTTACTGTTGCGATTGATAATGGTCAGGCTATTACGATTGTCTTCGGTCAACGTCAAATCCGTCGAAAGTAACTCCGTAAATCCCAAAATCGCCGTCAGAGGCGTGCGGAGTTCATGACTCATGTGAGCTAGAAATTCATTTTTTGCGCTGTTGCTAGCGCTGGCAACCTGGAGATCTGTGAGGGCCTTTTCAAGTTGCTGGGCAGTGGCTTGATGATGCTTGATTTCTTGAGTTAAAGATGCAGTGCGGACTGCGACGAGATGTTGAAGGGTTTCGAGATTCTCGGCGAGTTCGATCGGGTCGAGAATATTCAGAATGCTGCTCTGGGTGATCATCCCGGCGAGTTGTCCCTCTGGGTGAATCACCACCAACCGACGGACCTGTAGCGCCTCCATTTTTTCCTTAGCGTTCCAGAGGCTGTCCGTCAACTGAAGCGTCTGGAGGGGATGGCTCATGACGTCGCGGGCGATCGTGTGGGACAGGTCTAGCTGTTGCGATTGAAAGTTCACCACATCGCGCTCTGTGAGAATGCCCACGGGTCGGCTTTGCGTTCCTTCGGTCAAAACAATGCAGCTCAGACGATGACGAGCCATCAGTAAAATCACATCTGAGACCGGAACGCTCGGGTCTGATTGGATGACATTGGCCACCATCACTTCCTCTACTCGACGGCGACGCAGCAAGTCACTGGGGCGTAGGGCATGGCGAATACTGTCATGACTAATTAGACCTAAAAAATAACCCTCGGGATGAAAAACTGGAAGATGACGAATGTGATGCTGCTTAAAGATTTGGAGAATCGTAAAAATGTCATCAACGTGAGCAGAATGATGGGTAATGACGCGCGAAGTCATCACATCGACCAACTGAGTCTGAGTCAAATCAAGACCTTGAGCACTGGCTTGAACGGCATTTCGCTCTGTAAAAATGCCGCCGATCGTCACCCCACCCGCCCGATCGGAAGGCCCAGGAATCAGGACGCAACTGGTCTGAAGCCGCTGCATTGCCTGGATTGCCTCAAGCAAAGAAGTCTGCGAGGGAAGCATCAAAGGCTGCCGATCGATCAGGTTGTCGAGGGTTTCGATGGCTTCAAGGGAAGGGGTCATCATAGCGATCGTTGTCTTAAACATGGTGAGAAGCGTTGATCTGTACTTCTATCACTAAACGAGAGCCACTATGAATGATGGGTCAGAGAATGATGGGTCAGATGAGGATGGGTCAGATGAGGATGGGTCAGATGAGGATGGGTCAGATGAGGATGAGTCAGATGAGGATGAGTCAGAGAAGGATTGACCTGAAGCTGCGAGTCCTGCTCACTCATGTGACGATCGACTCTCTGAACAATCCCCTCAAAATCAAATTGATCCAGACTCGCTTGGAAAAGATGGATTAAATCGGGGGCATCCCGAAAGCCCTGAGCCTCTTGCAAAATCTCTTGGCAGAGCGCATGGTTGAGCATCATTGCCGCTTGACGCAGTTCATTGAACCAAGACCCCGCAGGAGAAGGCGATCGATTCGGTTTCTCGTTCTCCACCGGAATCTCCAGCGTAAAGGTACAGCCCTCGTTTTCAGGGTCGGAGGTTAGGCGAATCAAGCCGCCTAGATTTTGGGCAAGCTGCTGACTAATAGAAAGTCCTAAACCATTACCTTCGGGTAATCGGCCAGGGGTTGTCACTTGAAAAAAGGGCGTGAAAATCTCTCTACGATCGCCCCCCAAAATTCCAATTCCCGTATCCTCGACCTGAAACACCAAACTGGAGGATTGATCCGTCACTTGCAACTGGACACTAAAAGTGACTGATCCGTGATCTGTGAACTTAACGGCATTACCGATGAGATTGATGAGAATTTGGCGCAATTTTTTCTCATCAGTGACGATAGACAGGGGAAGATCGGGCGATCGATTCACATTAAAGGTGAGACCTTTCAATTGCGATCGGTGACGAAACAATCGTTCTAGATCAAAGATTAATGAATTGAGATTACAGTGACTTTTGCGCAGTTGCAGATGCCCAGATTCGAGCTTAGCCATATCTAATAAATCATTAATCAAACTCAATAGATATTTCCCGCTGCGATTAATGGTATTGAGATAGCGACAGTTATCATCGCCTAGGGTCAGATCGGTAGACAGTAATTCTGTAAAGCCAAGAATTGCCGTCAAGGGCGTCCGGAGTTCATGACTCATATGCGCTAGAAATTCATTTTTGGATTGATTCGCGACATCCGCAAAGAACAAAGCGCGCTGGAGTTGTTCTTCGAGGGCTTTGCGATCGTTTATTTCCTGTGCTAGCGCAGAGGTCCGCTCTTCAATGGTGCGTTGCAGCGTCTCTACTACCGCAAGCATTTCTAACGGATCAAGGGTTTGAATAATATCCGTCTGGGTGATGATTCCCGCTAACAAACCGGAAGGCTGCGTCACCACCAAACGCCGAACCCGCAGACTGCGCATCGTTTCGTTGGCCTTCCAGAGACTGTCCTTTGGGGTAATGGGATAGAGCGGCGCACTCATCACTGTTTTAGCCTGGGTATTTTCCAAATCCAGTTGCAATGCCTGAAACTTCACTAGGTCCCGCTCTGTGATAATCCCCACCGGGCGATCGTCCTCCGTCACCACCAAGCAGCTCACCCGGTGATGCGCCATCTGGAAAGCGACCATTTGAATTGAATCTTGAAGCCCCGTCTGAATCACTGAACTCGTCATCACTTCATCGACCCGGCGAAGCCTTAACAAATCTCCCGGTCGCAGGGCTTGGCGCAGGCTTTCTTGACTGACAATGCCGATGGGATTGCCCCTGACGGAAACGATCGGCAAGTGACGAATACCATATTGACGAAAAGGTTGCAATAGATCAAAGAGATCCGTCATGTGTTCCCGAACCCGAGTGATCACGGGCGTTGTCATCAAGTCTGACAATTTCAATGAATCTAAATGCTTCCCTTGAGCGCTCGCACGGACGAGATCCCGCTCTGTGAAGATGCCCACTACTTGCCGATCGTCCCCCCGATCGTTTATTGTCCCATCGGCGACAATGATGCAACTCATGCGAGACTGGCTCATCTGCTGGACCGCATGGAGTGCCTGTGTATGGGATGGCAAAACCAAGGGGTTGTCCTGAATCATCGCGGCAACTGAAGGTTTTCCGTCTGCACTGCTGTGGGACATGTAGGCTTAGAGATGGGGTTCTATGGAAATATGTTCAAGCTTTGATAAATAAAAGTCGCTCAGGCACGAAAAATACGCAGTGCGATCGAAATTTAGTATATTTGCCTCTACTCTAAAATAAGTCAGTCATTTTTTGTTGATAATCTTAATCAAATTAACAAGGGGGTATCTGTAATAATCCCACCCATTTCTTTGTACTGTTGAGTGTAGACGGATGATTGAGATGCGATCGACAGGGATGCTGCTATGAGTTTATGGGTGAGATGGATGCGAAATAGGTCATTACAAAGACTCGTCTTTAGTGTGGTTTTTGTGTCGGTTTGGGAATCCTCGCCTTATTTAGGCGCGTTGAAAGAATCAAAAACATTAGCGCAGCCTCTCGAAACGAGAATCGCGCAAGAGTCTCCCAATCCTGGAAATACGCCTACCCCGGAGTCATCCACGTCGGCAATGCCCGTCACCCCAGCCACCGTCACCCCTAAAGCACCGAACCCCAAGGCACTAGACCGAGATCCGACCCAGCCAGGAGCCGAGGGTCTCTCACCCAAAGATCCCACGCCCTATGTCAAACCGCTAACCCCAGGGCAATATGTATTGGAATTTAATCGCAGTCCTGTGGTGGGCTACCGTTTGCGGCTGAACGGCATTTATGACGAAGCTCGAATTCAGTTCACACGGCCTCGCAACTGGCAAGCGAAGGGAGCCAAAATGCTCTTACGCTATCGTCATTCTCCTGCACTTTATGCGACGCGATCGAACCTCACCGTGCTCCTAAACGGCACCAGCATTGGCAGTGTGCCGCTTAATCGTAAAAAAGACGACATTGGCAGCGGCGTTTTTGAGATTCCGGCGGCGGCGATTCAGGACTACAACGAAGTCGTGATTGCGGCTTTACAAAACAATTCTCCGACCTGTACGCAAGATCCGTTTGATCCGTCACTTTGGACTGAAGTGATGCCGGATTCTAAAATGGTGTTTGATTTTTCACCGCAGCCTGTGGCGCTTGATTTTAGCCGTTATCCCTATCCGTTGTTTGATTCGTTAAGCTTGGAACCGAATCGCCTTGCTTATTTGCTTCCGGGGGAAATGAATGAAACCTGGCTTACCGCGATCGCTCGTCTCCAAGGCTCCCTAGGCCGTCTCGCTCAGTTTCGCCCGATCGAAGTCCGCTTGATCAAGTCGCCTAATGAGCAAAAACTCCCCGAACGTCTCGTCGTCGTCGGCACGCCTAAAAATCAACCGGAACTATCAAAGCTCAAGCTGGCGATCGGCATTAAAGACGGTCAAGTTTTGGATGATCAGGGCAAGCCGTTACCGGATGACGTAGGCGTTTTAACCTTTGCAAATAGCAGCAATGGCGATGGTTTGGTGTTGGTGGCGACGGGGAATGGCGATGCTGGGGTTGCGAAGGCGGTGCAGTTTTTGGTGCAGGCGCGCGATCGGCAGATTGGCACGGGGCAGACGTTGATTGTGCGGCAGGTCGATGAAGTGCCCACGCCTATGATGCGCGACTGGCCTGCTTTTTTGCCTGTGAAAGATCAGTTCATGCTGCAAGATTTGCGCAATTACAACAATGAACGCATTGAAGATGTGACGGTGCGCGGCGCGGATTCTCCCGTGGTGGAGTATGACCTGAAGGCATTGCCCGATGACCAGTTCGATCGGGGCAATATGCTCAATCTAAAATTCAGCTACAGCGCCCAGGTCAACCCTCTCACCTCCCTCGCCGAAGTCCAACTCGATGGCATTCCCATTACGGGAAAACGTTTGGATTCGGACCAGGGTGCGGTGCGGGAGCAGTTGTCGCTGGAGTTGCCTGCCGATCGCATCAAGCCCTTTTCCAAGCTACAAATCCGCTTTCAACTCGATCCCCGAGAGCGCCGATCGTGCAACCGCGCCACAGACCAACAGCTTTGGGCGACGGTGCATAAAGAATCGGGTTTTGATCTAAAACGGCGACAGTATGTGAAGCTGCCGGATTTGCGCTTGATGCAATACGGCTATCCCTTTGCAGCGCCTCAAGACTTATCAAAAATGTCGATCGCTCTATCTCCGCAGCCTAGTTTACCTTCAGTGAATTTGATGCTGAAGGTGGCGGAACGAATGGGGCGCTTGAGTCGAGCGGAGGCGGTCAAGCTGAAGGTATATCGATCGGATCGTTTGCCTGATACGAAGCAGGATGATCATTGGGTGGCGATCGGGTTGAAGGATCAATTCCCAGTTCCTCAAGCCTTGGACGAGTCGGCGGGTTTTTCGCTTCAGGAATTGCTGGGACGAAAGCGCGATGGCTCTCAGGTGCAGGCTCTCCCCGATGAACAGGGCGTGATCAAAGCCGTGCTGTCGCCTTGGAATGCCGATCGGATGCTGGTGGCGTTGACAGCGCAGCGAGATGAGGGATTGAATCAAGTGCGGGATGTGTTCGATCGGGATGATTTATTTTTTCAACTGCGCGATGACACCGTGCTAGTTCGAGCGAATCGTCCGGCTCCGTTGCCCGAAGATCCCCAAAGTTATCAATTGGAGTTTTTGCAGCGCGCGCGTCAGCAAAGGGAAGTGACAGATGCTAGCGGATTCGATCGGGCTTTAGCTTCTTTACGAGGGAACTGGCTCACTGTCATTCCGGGGACTATTTTAGCAACGTTATTGCTCTACGGCGTTTTTTCAACTTATCTGCGCCGCTTTGCCCGCAAGCCCGCTGATTATGTTGAACCCACTCCAATCGAAACAGACGATGAGCAATGATTGAGTTTCTGATCTAAACTGAAAACTGTTGCTGCGCTGGAGTTCTACATTTGAAATGGCAAACGATCGATTTCATAACGTCGTCAGAACAGCGCTTGTCAAAGAAGGTTGGAAGATTACAGCGGAGTATTATGAAATCGATTTAGGTGATTTTAAATTTAAGGTCGATCTGGCTGCCGATCGACTCCTAGCGGCTGAACGAGAAGGTCAAAAAATTGCTGTTGAAGTCAAAAGCTTTATTGCATCTTCCAATGTTTCTGAATTTCATACTGCACTAGGACAATTTCTCAATTACCGAGACGCATTGGCTGAAAAAGAACCCGATCGGATTCTCTATTTAGCGGTACGGAGTCCTACTTATGAGACATTTTTTCAAGGAAAATTTATAGCGGCTTCAGTGCAGCGCTATCAGTTAAAGCTTGTTATTTATGACGTAGAACAGGAGATCTTCACAAAATGGCTGTAGAAACCACTGAAACAACGTCTGTTGCGAAGTATCGGCAGTATATTCAAATGCTTCTGACTGAGCGGGCACAACGATCGAACCTAGGAGAAGGCGCGGAAGAATACGAGATTGAAACCTTGTTTGATACCGATCGAGATCACTATCAACTTCTCCATGTTGGCTGGTTTAAAGATCGTAGAAGTTTTAGCTGTTTTTTGCATCTTGATATTAGAGCCGGAAAGATTTGGATTCAACACGATGGAACAGAAGAAGGAATTGCGAATCCATTGGTCGATTTAGGCGTTCCTAAGGAAGATATTGTGCTGGCCTTCCACGAGCCTGCGGTGCGGCAATATACGGGATTTGCGACTGGCCATGAGAAATCGGTGGATCATTGAATCTCGATCGTAAATCGCAGTATTTACATCTTAAACTTAAAGAATAGACATCACGCGAATCCTGTAGCAGGCTAGTTTCATGATTTTGACACCGACCGATCGCAAGAAGCTGGATAGCACGGACGATCGTAACTTTTATGACGTAGCGCGCCTCGTAAATCATGTAGACACGGGATATATTGCGCAACTAACGGATCTATACCAAGAGCGCCTAAAGCCCGGAACGCGGGTGCTGGATCTCATGAGTAGCTGGGTCTCTCATTTGCCAAATCAAATGACCTTCGAGCATGTGGAAGGTCACGGCATGAATGCAGAAGAACTCTCTAAAAATCCAAGGCTGAATCACTATTTCACGCAGAATCTAAACGAAAATCAGCAACTACCGTTGGAAGATCAGAGCTTTGATGCGGTGATTTGCACGGTGTCAGTTCAGTATTTGCAATATCCTGAGGCTATTTTTGCCGAAATTTATCGAGTTTTAAAGCCCAATGGTATTTGTATTATGAGCTTCTCAAATCGCATGTTCTACCAAAAGGCGATCGCAGCTTGGCGAGATGGCAGCGAGGACGATCGGGTTAACCTCGTCAAGTCTTACTACGGTTCAGTCCCGAGATTTAGCACGCCCGAAGTTGTGGAAAAACGATCGGTCGCTAATCCTATTTTACAAATGCTGGGGATGAGCGGCGGCGATCCGTTTTACGCAGTGATCGCCCGTCGAATGCTGTGAATTAATGGGTAAACGTTGAAGCTTGTTCAGGGCTGTTTTGGTGGAGAATGTGGAGCAAAATCGGGAGGTGCTTGAGCTTGCTGGCGTGTTGGCGATGGCTGCTGAATTGATTGCCGCATTGACGGACAAAAACGAGTTCTCGGTTGCTGTAGCAGAACGATCGCAAGGCACCCCAGGGAATGATGTCATCTGGGGTACAAATGCCCTCTTTGCTCAACACCAAAGCGCCAAAGTCTACATCTCTCCCCATCTCAAAGGCATCCACTAAGTACTGTAGTTCTTCGTCGCTGTCGCTACTCACCAAAAAATTCTGCACCGTTCCTAGATAGGTGTGGAGTTTATTGGTGAGGCGGTGCGCTAAGGAGATTACAGAGTTCGTCATGACAGGTACCATTGCTAGCGATAATTCCGTTCCATTGGTTGACATCTTCGCGGTTGTAAACGATCGAGCTTCCATCGAAGTAAGTCAGTTGCCCGCCTGCTTCCGTAAGAATCAGTTCGGGGGCGGCAAAGTCCCAATCTTTTGGGGCTGTTTTGCCGGAGACTGAGAGGTAGAGGTCTGCGTTTTGTTCGACTATGGCCGATAGCTTACATCCTATGCTGCCCATCCCTCTCTGGGTAGAGATCTGTAAAATATTTATGAGTTCTTCTAATTTCGCACTTCTGTGATTTCGGCTGGTCACAAGAACCATTTGGGATCGCTGCGATCGAGTAGAAACACTGAGCTTAC
>JANMIS010000431.1:0-1871 GCA_031375925.1 Synechococcales cyanobacterium OTE_70_concoct_197_sub | reverse complement strand
CTAAGCTCCTAGTCCTCCGATCGGCGGGACGACTCCTCAATCGAAATGCGCCCTTAACTCCGGTTGAGAAAGTACAGATCATCCGTCAGATGCGATCGAACTACGACCTGGTTTTGCTAGAAATCCCCTACCCGATCGCCTTAGAACAAGTGTGGCGATCGTGGATTCGAGAGAGTTTTACATTTCCCTTGAACAAAGCCTAAATAAGATAAAACCTAATAGCTGGGCAACAACACTGTAAACGTACTGCCCTCACCGACCTTAGAATTAACTCTAATCTCGCCATTGTGCGCCTCCACAATGCGCCGGGTCAGATGGAGACCGAGACCACTGCCCGATCGCTTGTGCTTGCCAGTGACAAAACTTTCAAACAACATCGCGTGTTCGTCCGCCGGAATCCCCGCGCCCGTGTCTCGCACCGCAAGGCTTACGATCGGCAGACTGCTTTTCGCATTGCGGGCATCCCCTTGACTCATCATTAGATCCACCGTCACACAGCCCCGATCGGTAAACTTCACGGCATTCCCCACCAAATTCGTCATGACGCGATAGAGTTCAAGCCGATCGCCTTTCACCAGCAAGGGCTTGGTAGGTATGATGCCAAGCTCTAGTATTAGCCCTTTATCGATGGCGATCGGGGAAAGCTCCTCCACCACTTCATTCGCCAACGTCGTCAAATCCACAGGTGAAAAAATCAATGCCTTCCGGCCCGCTTCATAGCGATAGACTTCCAGCAAGGTATTCACCATCGTCAGCAGGTTCTGGTTACTGCGGCTCATGATGTCGATCGCTTCCTGGACATCGCTGGACAAATCCCCCATCACCCCTTGGGATAGCAGGCTCAACATCCGATCGGCGGCCACCATGGGCGTTCTCAAGTCGTGCGTGAGCCGGGAGACAAAATCTTCGCGCTGGCTGGCGATTTGGTCGCGCTCATCGACACTGTGCTTTAGCCGAAGCAGCGATCGGACCCGCGCCATCAGCTCGTCATACTCCACAGGCTTCCGAATAAAATCATCTGCCCCCGTATCTAGCCCCCGTGCGACGCTGAGTTGGTCATAAGCGGTAATTAACAAGATGGGCATAAAGGGCAGTGCAGCATTATTACGGACGCGGCGAGTCACCTCATAGCCATCCATCACAGGCATCATCACATCAAGTAGGATCAAATCCGGTGAGAACTGGTCGATTTTTGCTAGCGCCTCTTCGCCATTTTCTGCCGTCTCGATCGCGTAGCCTTCCTCTTGCAAAATGCTTTGAATCAAAAAAATGTTGTCGGGCGAGTCATCCACAATCAGGATGCGATCGACTTTAGTCTGTCTGACAAATGGTGCGTGATTCATTGCAACTGAACTGAGTGAAAGGGCAGCGTAAAGGATGAACGATAGGAACGAGGGAGGAAATCTTTCTACTACTCTAGGTTGATAGACGGTCCAGAGATGATTTCGCTTCACTCCCGCGATAGATTTCTAAATAGATCTGAATACATCTAACGGGATGTCATCATCACTTAGTATTCCCAAACAAATGCGATGGAATCAGGGTAAAGTTCTGATGAAGTGGAAGAGAGAAGGCATGGATGGCGTTGCACAGCGTATTTTGGGGCTTGATCCGGGGTTAGCGACATTGGGATTTGGAGCGTTGAGTTGTGTTCCAGCGATCGGACGACAAGCGGCGAAAGCAACGGTTTTGGATTATGGGGTGATTCAGACTCCGGCAAAAACGGAGATGGGACTACGACTGGTGACGCTGCATGATGATTTGCATAGCTTAGTTGAAATGATTAAGCCCGATCTGGTGGCGATCGAAAAACTTTTTTTCTACAAAATGGGCAACACCATTATGGTCGCTCAGGCCCGAGGCGTGCTGCT
>JANMIS010000429.1:0-5232 GCA_031375925.1 Synechococcales cyanobacterium OTE_70_concoct_197_sub | reverse complement strand
ACAAAGCAAAGCGCCGCTATCCCAACCAAGAGCAACGGCGCTTTGCACTCACTAGGAGCTAAAACAATGATGCTTTACAACGGCTACGAATGCTACCGGAATCGAATCACTGGAAGATTCTACGCACTTCCGATCGGTGATGAATTTATGTTTAACAAAATCGTTGCGGATACGGTGGATGAATTGAAGGCGGCGATCGATCAGGTAGCTATAAAGCAACGTCCTAACCCGTGGGAACTGCCCTACGCAACGGCTCAAGCAATCGCGGCCTAATTGATATCGGGGCAATCTTGCCCCATTTCCCCGGCGTTAGCAATATGGGTTTAGATTAATAAAACAATCAGTAAAAATACATATTGACGATTGCTATAATGATTATTAAGATAGACACATAAGCGCAACGCTTCAAAGCGCTACATTCCTAATCACCCAACGTTTCAAGGGGTTTTAATCATGACTAAGTTACAAGCTAAATCGATCGCTCTTACTGCTCTTAAAGTCTCTGCTTCGATCGTTCTCTTCCTCGGCAAAGCGTTCTTATATCTCTGCCTAGCGCTCTGTGTGGTCGGTGAATTGTTATTTTCTGAGTATCAATCGGTGCCCGCTGTCGAAGTCCCTCAGCCCGTCCGGTCCATCGCGAAATCGGTCGCCCGTCCTGGCGCGGTGAAGTCGGTGGAAGTGTCCGATGTGGTGAAGGAATCGATCGCTCTGAAAGCCGATCGCAGTCGGTACCAGGTCATGACCTCGCCTGAGTTGAGAAAGGAATGCACCGCGATCGGTATCAAGTGGCGGAATGCTCATGGCTCTAGGCATTTGTCGAAGGCTGAAATGCTGGCGGCGCTGGCGGCGTAGGTCGGTGGATGGGGACGGGCGATCGTCTGTCCCCTTGGCTGGGCAAACTGAGGAAAAGTAAAAAGGGATTTTGATTGGAGACTTAAAATGTCCAAAGAAAAAAGTGTTGCTGCTGAGAGGAAAGGGAGATGGGGAAACCCTGAAAATTTCACTTTTGTTTCAGGCGAAAAAATTCAACAGGCTAAGGTTAGCAACGCCGATCGCTACCCTGATGCGGAATGGTTGGAAGTGGTGAAGCCGATCGGTTCAGTCGGTGGGTCTACGATGTTCCTGGTTGGCTGGGAAGTCCCAAACAGTGATGAGTATCCATTGGTCGCAGTCGATCGGGGTGGGCCGCTCTGGGCAACCCCACTCTGGGAACTGCAAGGGCATAGCCAAGACAAGATTGTAATCACCGAAGAATTTTGAGGATGGACCGATGGCAAAAATTCAAGCGACCGGGCTTCATCCGGAGATGTTACGCACCTTTTTTCTGAGTCGCTACTGGAAAGAGAGCAGTGTGGTTGAACGAATGTCAGCGGCTCCGGGTGCCTTGTCCCCCTTCGATCGCATTCCTAAGCGCGTGAAGGCCCAAATAATGGCGCTGATTGAGGAACTGAGAGAGCAAGGCATCCAAGACAATGAGGTACTGTTGGCGGAGTTCGATCGGGCTTGCCAGGAATAGAAAATTTATGGGGCATTCCCCAGTGAATCAAGGAAAAAGCCCCGTAAAAATAAAGTGATTTAACGTGATTTAACGTAATAAATTTGCGGGGCATTGGAACCCTTTACGGCTCAGAATGCCCCGCAAACTTTTAAGACTCTTCACCTAACATTAATTCCCGGTTTGTTGAATGGTCTATTGCGACCAAGGGCGATCGTAGCGCTGGGTAGAGGACTAGAGGATAGAGGACTGGGAGGACTGCTAAAAAAGGGTATCCTCCCCCTGTCCTCCCATATGCTTTTTTGGGTGTCCTCCAGTCCTCTATCCTCCAAATTATTCAGGGGAACGATCGGGGTTTTGTGTTAGCGGTCCTGACTCATCCCCGAAAATAGAACCCTGTTCAATAGCTTTATTCAAATGTTTTTCAAAGGTGAACCGATCGATTTCATTAGTGATTGATTTAGGCGCATCATCCCATAATCTTTTGCGGGTCAATCCTTCAGGAAATCGTGATAGTTTTTGCCATGCCCAACCCCAAACTTTACGTTCTGGATTGTCTGAATCACTTTCGATAGCCATAAATGCCTGACCATAGGCGGCGGTGAATACGGCGGCGGGTGATGGCGCTTCCCAAGTTGTATTACCGACGATCGCAGGCATATCACCCCACATCTTCAGACTGGGATTCAATTGCTTGAACCGTTCCAATTCAGCCGGGGCGATCGTTGGTATCGGTAGCCAGGTTAGGGAATCGTGGGAATAGGCGATCGTCTGGTAACGACTGAGTAACGGGTGGTCTGTGGTGATTTTGGGCGCTGCGAAGGTTGCGTTACCGCCATCGGCAAACTTGAGATTTTCACGACTAGCGAGGGTGTAGTTTCGTAGAGATTTCAGAGCGCTCGCACTCGCCCCGGATTCCCCGACCGTCGCCAACGGAGTCAGTACCCAAACAAACCGATCGACCGATTGACGCATAGAGGCTTCATGGATCAGGAAGTCTAAAAACCAATCTGAAAAATTACGCTTCTCTGTGGCAAAGGCATCATCGACTTCCGACAATTTGACGGATTTAAGCCGTCCTAATGTGGCAGAGAGTTCATCAATGACAAATAGAATCGGGGCATCGGGTGCGCTGGGTAGACTCTGCCAATGTCGAATCATTGCATAGAGACTTTGGGCGGCGCGGGTGGGGTTTTGGTCTAAATCAGGGTTGAAATGTTGATCGGATGATTGCCAGTACCAGTTCTCTTTTGGGTCTTGTTTGGGTGTGTAGGTGTAAAGCGTTCCCTTTGGGTAAAGCCGTTTGAATTCCTCCATAGCCAGGGCGGTGAGGATGCCCTTACCTGTGCGCGGCGGCGCGGCGATGTAAGACGATCGGACTGGGTTCACCATGTCACTGACTGCTGTGTGAATGGTGCAATTTCCACCGACTGATGAGGGTCCGATCGCAAACACGGCGGCATTGTTGGCAGCGGCGGTGGCGGATTCATGGGGCAGAGTTTGAAGTTCTTTGATTTCCTCTAGGAAGGTGGCGATCGTCCGTCGTTTGGGTTGCTTACCCATGGCGATGCAAAGTTTGCGGGCGGCGGCGGTGATAGGTTGCCCGTCCTGGTAGGCTTGCAGAACTTCACCGATCGCCGCTTCCGGTCCCACGATTTCAGCGTATTTAATCAAGTTCGGTTCGGTCAGACAATGCGCTAACAATCCCTCATCCTTGATGTATTCAGCTTGCTTGCCCTTGCTCAATGCAGAATCGACGGCTGAATAGAGGAAGTAACCAGCGGCGGCCATACCGACGATCGGCATACCGCTAAATCCCGCAATCCCAAATCCAACGCCTAAGCCTGTGATGAGTGGTAGAGCCGATGAACTGACCACACCTTTCAGCGCATCATCTGCAATGTCTTCAATCTTGTCTAATTTGTCGTTTGAGAGTTTGGAATATCGGTGCAGTAGAAGCGGAATACGATCGCCTGAGATTTGGGTGAGCATTATGTTTCCTCTCCATTGCGGTAGAAAATCCATTGCCCGACAATAACGGTCAAAACCAACATGATTTCAAAGCTGAATAGCATTAGGCCAAGGTCACGGGCGTTATTGATATTCAGCCAAATCGGGTTCATTGATTTCAGCCAAAAACCAAAGCTCTGCCAGTCCTTCCAAATCGGGTAGGCTTGCAGTCCGACGATGAGATCGAAGGTGTAGGCTCCAAGGGCTAAGAGCGCAGCCCACTTGGTAAAGAAGAATGGAATTTTACTCAGACGTTTGACGGCGCGGCGGGTGTCTTTGTTTTGGGAATCGCGATGCTTTTCTAGATCGTCGGTGAGGGCGATCGATGACCTGACGGCGGCTTTTTGAGCTTTGGCATCAAGGGCGATTAGAAGCCAGAGACATTCTAGTATCTGAACTGGTGCCCAAACTAGGACTGCCCCGATCGTGGCGGCTCCTACGGTTAGATTCTTCAGTAGGGGACCGATGAGGGGCACGTCAAAGACCCATGCGGTCTGACTACCGACCCCGGAGAGCATCATGGCGTAGGGCTTGATATTGATGAGGGCGATCGTAATCAGTCCGAATAGTAATCCTAGGAAGAGAATCCAGAGGGTGACTTGTAGAATCCAGTTATCTTCCACCTCACGGGCGGCGGATGTTTTGAATCGGTTGAATGTTGTCATGGGTTAGCTTCCTACTTGGGGACGGTTTGCGGTGGGATAACGGCGCATCATGGCGGCGATGCGGGTACGATCGGGCGTGTTGAGCAGGTCGGTGACGACAGCAAAGGGTTTATTTTGTTTGGCGAGAATGCCGACGTTGCCATAGGCATCACAGACCGTGGTACCAGCGGGTAAGTAATCGGTGGCGTTGGGTTTTGGCTTGATTTTGGCTTTGTTCCATCGGCTCCAAAATTCACCGCTGAGAACGCCGCTTCCTTCAGTTAGGGGTTGATAGGTCGAGGTGCCTGGTTTTAGGTAGAACACGCCTTCGCAACCTGCATCAAAGCGATCGTTAGCCAGGGCGATCGATTGCTTCTGTAAGGCGTGGTTTTGTTGCTTGGCTTCGAGTTGCTGTTGCATGGGGTCGGGGTTGAATGCGCCTCGACTGATACCAATGCCGATGCCTCCGACGATCGCGAGGGCGCTAACCAGACCGATCGCCGTTCCTTTTGGGTCATCGGATAACTGTTCTAGAAAAATATTCATCATGGGGTTTTGACCTCTAGAGCGGTTTGGATGTGGCGGGGAAGTTGCAAGTGAAGGCCGATGAGACCCACGGTCCAGACGAATAGGAGACAACCGATCGCCCATTTGGTTTTGTCGCTCATGGGTTACACCTCGACGGCGGGCGGTAGGGCGTTGATGGTCTCCGGTGCTAGAGCGTCCCCTGAGTCGAAAAAACTTAGGTCGATCGCTCCTATTTTTTGCCTTGCTTTTTGGTAGGACTGGCTTAGACCTTGCTCTACGATCGCGGCGGCGCGAGTTGAAAATTCCTCAGCAAGTCCGTCTACATGGGTCTGAAGGTCCGTTAATTCCCGATCGTGGCGGTCACGGGCGGCGGCTAATAGCGCAGCGGGTGCGATCGGGGGAACGGGTTCAGACGGTGGTGACGTGGGTTCGGTTTGGTCTAATTTGCGCTTTTGGTCTGGGGTTAATTTGCTCATGGCGAGGTGCTTTGGTTCGTGTGCTAATTGGGGTCATTCCGTGGCTTAGATCGGTGTAAGGCTCTGTGGGAAAGAGTTC
>JANMIS010000425.1:0-7603 GCA_031375925.1 Synechococcales cyanobacterium OTE_70_concoct_197_sub | reverse complement strand
AAAGGCTCCCAGCAGCGCACTCCCGACAAAAAAGCCGACTCCTTTGAGGGCATTCTTAGAACCTGTCAACACTGCCACCCATTTGAATAGCGATGACTGAGCATCTTGAGGCACCACTAACCGAATTGCACTCTTAGAACTCATCTTAGTTAAGTCCTTAGCAATTCCCGAAAATGCTTGAGCAACCATCACGTAGGGAACCGCAATCCACAACGACCAATTCGGATCGAGGAATGACAAAATCACCTGTGAAAGGACCTGTAATCCGATTCCCGTGTACAACGTCACCTTCAGCCCAAACTGAGACCCAATCCAACCGCCAAAGAAATTAGTTACAACGCCGAAGACTTCGTAAAACAAAAACAATGAGGCAATTTGAATGGGAGTGTAGCCAATATTGTAAAAGTAAAGCAGCACCAGCATTCGTAGGGCACCATCGGTAATGGTAAAGCCCCAGTACGCTAACGTAACTAGCGCATAGTTCTTGAAATTAGCATTGGAAGCTGTTGTAGAATCCATGATTTCACAATAGTTAAAGGATTTAAGCCACAGACGACTAGCTCAAACTCAGAGCCAATTTACGAGCGAGTTCGACCATTCGATTGGCATAGCCCCATTCATTGTCATACCAAATCAAAATCTTCACCTGAGTCTCATTGACCACCATGGTTGAAAGTGCATCAACAATGCCCGATCGGGGATCATCTTTATAATCGATCGAAACCAAAGGAAGCTCCTCATAACCCAAAATCCCTTTAAGCGGCGCTTGCTCTGAAGCTGTTTTAATTAATTGATTGACTTCGGCAACAGTCGTTGGTCGCATCACTTCAAACACACAATCAGTCAACGAAGCATTCAGTAAAGGCACCCGCACCGCTAAACCATTGAGCTTGCCCTTGAGTTCGGGATAGATCATAGTGATCGCAGTCGCCGATCCCGTGGAGGTCGGAATTAACGACAAACTCGTTGCCCTAGCACGACGCAGATCTTTGTGCGGAGCATCGACGATCGTTTGCGTATTGGTATTGTCATGAATAGTGGTAATGACACCATGCTTAATTCCCAAGCCCTCTTGAATGACTTTGACCACAGGAGCCAAACAATTCGTTGTACAGGAAGCAGCAGTCAGCAAATGATGTTGATCCGGTTCATACAGCCCATCATTAACGCCCATCACGATATTGAGCGCTTCTTGCTTCACAGGAGCCGCCACAATCACCTTCCGCACACCGCCTTCAAAGTAAGGGGCAAGGGTTTCCGGTGTTCTGAATTTACCCGAACATTCCAGGACTAGATCAACACCCAAATCTTTCCAAGGCACATCACCCGGTTGAGCCTGTGCGCTAAAAGTCAGAGGCTTACCATCAATGACGACTTTCCCATTCACCGCTTCTACATCCGGTGCCCACTGTCCATGGACAGAATCAAACTTGAGTAAATGTG
The DNA here is from genome assembly GCA_031375925.1 of Synechococcales cyanobacterium OTE_70_concoct_197_sub. GTDB lineage: Bacteria > Cyanobacteriota > Cyanobacteriia > Leptolyngbyales > Leptolyngbyaceae > JAAFJU01. Next base: position 6,160 of record JANMIS010000425.1, on the reverse strand, counting down.
CAGCAGCTTCAGCCCCACCCTTCACCTCATTAATATGCACAAATTCTAATTCTGGCCATCCCCAAGCTGCCCGCAAATCCAGCCGCCCAATCCGCCCAAATCCATTGATGCCTACACGAATTGCCATCTGTTATTCCTCATGGGTTTCTATATCGATAATGATTGATATAGACGTTCTTCGATATATTATCAATGCATATCGATCTGTGTCAATATAGAAAGTATGAAATCTCTAAAGACACCACCCTCTTTTTGCTGTTCGCCTCTAATGGCGGGCCGTCTGACTGGAGAAGAAGCTACCAGTGCAGCGACTTTGTTCCGAGTCTTAGGCGAACCTGCTCGGCTTCAGTTGTTGAGTTTGATTGCTGCGCAGCCCAGCGGGGAGGTTTGTGCTTGTGAATTGGTAGAAGCGCTGGGCTTATCGCAGCCCACAGTCAGCTATCACCTCAAGGTGATGTATGAGGCAGGTTTATTATCCAAAGAGCGTCGAGGGACTTGGATTTACTATCGAATCGTTCAAGAACAGTTAATATCCTTGCGATCGGTCCTCGCTTAGATGCACTCATCAATCATAGGAAGGTTATTTTATGCTGACGCTCCGCCGCTCCGCCGATCGAGGTACCGTTAATCTCGGTTGGCTCGACAGTCGCCATACGTTCTCCTTCGGCTCCTATCAAGACCCTAACCACATAGGATTCGGCAAATTGCGGGTGATTAATGAAGATCAAGTCATGCCTGGAAAAGGCTTCTTGCCCCATGGACATCAAGACATGGAGATTCTAACCTATGTCCTTGATGGCGAACTAGAGCACCAAGATAGCCTTGGGAGTGGAGGTGTGATTCGCCCTGGTGACGTACAGCGTATGTCCGCTGGAACCGGAATTCGTCACAGCGAGTTTAACGCTTCTGATGCCGAGGCTGTTCATTTTCTCCAAATCTGGATCATGCCGAGCGAAACCGGAATTGTCCCCAGTTATGAACAGAAAACGTTCACTACTGACGAAAAAAATGGAACGCTTCGACTAATCGCCTCACCGACGGGTCGAGACGGTTCTGTAGTCATTCATCAAAACGCCGATATCTACGCTACATGTTTAAACAATGAGAATCAGATCAGCCATGATTTAGGTTCCGATCGCATAGCTTGGGTCCAAGTTGCCCGTGGGTCAGTGCAGATTAACGGCGAAATACTGCTTGCAGGGGACGGAGCCTCGATCGTCCAGGAATCACAGATCTTGCTTCAGGGCCTGTCCAACAGCACTGAGATTTTGTTGTTTGACATGGAAGCATCCTATCCCAAGTGAATTCTCGTTCTCAATAAGTTGCAGCTACTTGCAAATAGCAACAACGATCGCTAGACTTAGGGATACGATTCTCACAAACGTTGCCACTCCCCAATTTATGGCTACATCCTCTTACAACCCCAATGCGCTCAGGGCAGAACTCAACGGAAAGGGTGGACGCTTAACGCCCCAGCGTGAAAAGATTTTGACATTTTTTCAGGACTTGCCTTCGGGTGAGCACTTGAGTGCAGAAGCGCTCCATGCCATGCTTCATGAGCAAGCGGTGAATGTCAGCATTTCGACCGTTTATCGGACGCTGAAGCTCATGACTCAGATGGGTATTTTGCGCGAACTCGACTTAGGTGACGACTACAAGTACTACGAACTCAACGGTCCCCGGACGACGCATCATCATCACTTAATTTGTACAAAGTGCGGGACAGTGGTTGAGTTCAAGCATGACTCGATTTTGACGATCGGCAGCAAAGTCACCGAAAAAGAGGGCTTTCAGCTCCTTGACTGCCAGCTCTCAGTCCATGGCGTCTGTGCCCCGTGCCAACGATCGATCACCTAACGATCGTTGGAAGCATTAACGACTCAGGGTTTCCCGATCGCAGCTTTATTCGGGTCAGTTTTGGGTTTCATTGGACCAAAAAACGCTTTGTAGACCTCATGGGCGATCGGAACCGCTGAAGTCGCCCCAAAGCCACCGTTCTCTACCACAACCGCTATGGCAATCTGGGGGTCATCCACAGGACCATATCCCACGTATAGGGCATTGTCTGCTCCACTGGAAACTTCCGCCGTCCCGGTTTTGCCCGCTGTCGGTGGAATCGAGCCATCGTTTAGGCTTCTTCCGGTTCCTTCTTGAACCACCGCAACTAATCCTTCTTTAATCACCTGCAAAGTAGAAGGCAGTAAACCAATGTTCTCTGGCTGCATCTGGGGCAAAACGCTCTGGTGAGTCATTAAATGTGGTTTGACCCGTTTACCGCCATTGGCGATCGTGCTGATCATCACAGCCATCTCCAGCGGCGTCACCTGCACTAAGCCCTGACCGATCGCTGTCATTACCGTATCTCCGCCAAACCAAGGCTCCTTGTAATATTTTTCCTTCGAGGCAGGTGTGGGTAGATAGCCACCATCGCCGCCACCATCGAGATCAATAGGACTACTGGTGATTCCCAGATTTGTGCCCCATTTTTTAATCTCTTCAGGGCCAACCGTCAGACCCACTTGATAAAAGAAAGTATTGCTGCTCACTGCCATCGCCTCTTTGAATCCGATCGCCCCATACGCACTACCATGTTCATGGAAAAGAGTTCCTCCCACATTCATGGCATTAGAGGTCATAATCGTCGAATCTGGCTGATATTTACCTGATTGCAGGGCCGCAACCGTAGACACAATTTTAAACGTACTCGCCGGAGGGTAGGGCTGAAGTGCCCGGTTTAGGAGGGGTTTGTCGGGCGATTGCAGTGCATCCCAGTCCTTTTGGGAGATCCTACGGGTGAAGATGTTGGGATCGAAGGTGGGACCGCTGGCGATCGCCAAAATCCCTCCTGTCTTCACATCCATTGCCACTGCTGCACCTCGACGGCCCGCTAGGGCTTTTTCTGCGGCTTTCTGTAGCTTCAGGTCTATGGTTAATTGTAGAGGTTGACCTTGGACGGGTTGCTGAATGCCCAGGACCTTAAGTTCTTTGCCTTCCGCATCTACTTCAATCAATCGGTTGCCCCATGTACCCCGCAGATCTTGATCGGCCATGCGTTCAATCCCCATTTGCCCAACGATCATCCCGGGGGGGAAATCGGGATGCTTTTTAATATCCTCTTCGGTTGCCTCACCGATGTAACCCATGAGATGGGCTGCGATCGTACCATTGGGATAAACCCGACTGGCATCCGATTGAATTTCCAGTCCCGGAATTCGAGGCCCTTCAGCCAATAGCACAAAAGCTTCAGGTTTAAGATTGCGATAAATTCGCACTGGCAAGGAGGATTTGTATCCCACTTTTTGTAATTCTGCCAAAATCTGTTCGGCAGGAACATTCAAGACTTTTGCTAAATACTCAGAATTATTTTTCCACTGTTCAGCAGTTTGTTCGCGAGGATACAGATAAAGCGATCGGGTGATTTGATTAGCGGCAAGGACTTGGCCTTTGCGATCAAGAATTTGGCCTCGGTCGGAGACAATGGGAATGGGATGTATTCGGTTGTTTTCAGCGCGATCGTGATGGTATTTGCCTTGAACTACCTGAAGTTGAATGAGTCGTAAGCCGAGACCGCTTAAAAAAAGAGTTGCAACCCCCATTAAGATGGGTGCCCGATTTCCCCGCGATAACTTAGATTGAGTCCGAAAACGACCGGATTGCCCTACACCTGAACGAGAAAGCCCAATTGCCATGATAGAAGCCGTTTGTCATCCAAAGGAATTAGTTATTATTGGAAGCTTCATTCGTTATAGCGTAAATTCCGAGCTTATAAAATAAGGATTATATGAGCGATGCATCACTTTTTTGAAGGGATCGGTGTCAGAGATTTGAATGCTCACAATTACCACACGAGTCTAGAGTCACAAACGGTTCTGATTATTCTAAAAACTGCTGAATCTCCAAAATCCACTGCGTCAGTTCCTGTAAATATTCGGACGCTGAAGTGAGGTTTTGTTGTCTGGCTTGTCGTTCGAGTTGGTCAGCAATGGCAGACATCGCCCGAAACCCAATGTTGCCACTGGATCCTTTGATTTGGTGGGCAATATGTTCAACGCGATGAACATTCTGTGCTCCGATCGCTCCAGATAAGCTAGCTAATAGCGTCTTAGTCTCCACAAAAAACAACTTAATGAGTTCCACTTCAAATTCTTGATTGCCGTCTGAAATCTGATGAAGCTGTGCCCAATCGATCGCCAGCGCTGCCTTGAAATAATGCTTTTGGAGGGCCGATCGAAAGATTCTAGGCGTTGGAGATTGTGGCGTTGGAGATTGTGATGTCATAGACGATGGAGCCATAGACGTTTGTTTACCCTCTCTAGGAAACGCAACTTGGAGGGCTTAACCCGATGTATTTGGTCAGCTGTGTTTAGTCAGCGTACTCACACTCCCCTGAAAACCAAGCCGTCATGCCATTAATTTCCCTGAGATTTTGGTCAGAATTGCGACCCGATCGGTAAAATCATCATGAAATATACCGATTTTTCGGTAGAGATGAGGATTTTTGATTATTTCTGAATCTCGCTTGGGCATGTTGAGGACAAATCACCCATGGAGATTAACCCGGTATGAGCCAGCCAGCGAAGTTATCGCTCTCTACCAGAGATGTCATTCACATTGAAGGATTTCAAGAGAATGCCTCTTTATTCAAAAATGAATCTACCCTTCGGATTCGGACTATTTTGCAGCAGTTGCAAACCGCCTGCACCGCATCGGGGATGGGCCTCGCAGAAGTCAATGCCCTAATGCAACAGGGCATTCCCTGTGAGGTGCTACAGCCCGGAGCCGATGATTGGCAAGTGGGAACCATTCGCTTAAGCCTTGAGTTTCAGCCCGGGTCTCTTTCTGCTTCGTCTATGGCGAATACGGTGACAATTCAGTCCGACATTCAGCCTGACATTCAGCCTGACATTCAGCCCAGCATTCAGTCTAATGCAGTCACTGCGGCTGTTCTGCCTGCTGCGATCGTTGATCCTGTTGTTTTAGAGGCTGATTTGGGGCTGGAATCTGAAGCGAGTCTGGATTCGGGGTTGATGGATGATCTCGATGACACGTTTGGGGATGAGCTTGACATGGACGCGCTTGACGATGTTTCACTTAAGGGTGATGAATTGTTGGGAATGATGCCAGATGCCAGCGAGAGCGTTGATTCAGATTTAGACCTTTCTGGGCTGTCTGCTATGGATGGATTGAGTGACGGTTTAGGTCATGACCTAGGTTCGGATGATCTGTCTTTTGATCTGGATAGTCAAGCTGTGAATGCAGAAGATCTTGAAGGTCTGGGAGATCTAACTAGCCCCTGGGATCTAAGTGATGACCTAGATGAAATGTTATTGAAAAATAACAGCTTGTAGGAGAAATCCTATATTGGGTGGCTTATCGGTGGCGATTAAGATTCATCTTGATTAAAATTGATGTAACAGCGTCCCCTCTTTGATCAATAATCATATTTTCCAACCATAACTTTCAAGCCAGGGAACTTTCTTTTGTTCACTGGTTTTTTGTGTGAGGCGATCGTTTGGCGATTGTTTGCAGATATTCTCCGACTATTTCCATTTAACGATCGCACTCCCCCAAGTCAAACCTGCCCCGAAGCCTGCTAGGACCAAAGTTTCCCCTGGTTGAATTCGCCCATCCCGCACGGCTTCGTTGAGGGCTAGGGGGATGGAAGCGGCAGAGGTGTTGCCATAGGTGGCGAGATTACTCACGACTTTCTCATTGGGAATTTTTAACCGATCGGCTACAGAGTCGAGGATCCGTTGGTTTGCTTGATGCATGATGATCCAGTCGATGTCTTGTGTCGTAAGTTGAGCATTGAAGAGCGTTTTTTCAATGATTTCTGGCACTTTGCGGACGGCAAATTTGTAGACTTCCTGACCATTCATGGTGATGGAACTGAAACGCCCATGGGCGATCGTTAAGTCCTCTGAAATTTCATGGGATTCCAACTTAACATTGATGTTGAGGCAGGCGTTTTGGGTGCCGTCGCTGCGGAGCTGAAAGCCCAATAGGCGATCGATGTCAGTAGCTTGCAACACCACCGCCCCCGCGCCATCGCCAAATAGGACGCAGGTTCGCCGATCGTCCCAGTTCACCCAACGGGAGAGAACGTCGCCGCCGATCAATACGACGTTTTTAAACGTTCCGGTGCGGATGTATTGCGCTG
>JANMIS010000415.1:0-7846 GCA_031375925.1 Synechococcales cyanobacterium OTE_70_concoct_197_sub | reverse complement strand
AGGTAATGGAGAACGGCCCGATCGTATTTCATCACCATACTTAAGGAAAGAGCGGGGGTCTCTGAGCCAGAATGCATTGCTTGGGCTTCAGCTTTCAAACCTACGATCGATCGAAACCGTTGCAGAAAATTCTGTGCCTCGTTTGATTGTCGCCAGGTTTTGAAGTCATGGAGAAGATAACCGAGCACCGCTTCCTTGGGAATATCTTGTAGCTTTATCTTGTAGCGATCTTGAAGTTCAAGTAGCTTTAATAAACCTAATTTCAGGGCCAAGGTCAATCCATTGGGAGTGGCAAGGCGTTGAACCATTTTTCGGGAACGAGTAGTGGCGATCGGGGGAGCCGGATCAAGCAAGCCTAGCAGTGCCACCTCGTGACCCTCCGATCGCAGTTGTTGCGCCATTTCGTAGGCAATTAATCCCCCAATGGAGTAGCCAATCAAATGGTACGGACCCTCTGATTGAATGGTTTTGAGTTGCTGGATGTAGTAAGTGGCGATTGCTGGAATGCTCTCGGGCAGCGGGTTTATATCCGTAATTAGGGGTTCCTGCAAGCCGTAAACGGGATGGTCCCGATCGCCCCAATGTTGCACCAAACTATGAGCAAACAGCAGATTGCCCCTTGCCCCCGGCACACAGAAAATCGGGGGCTGGCTGCCTTCAATTCGGAACGGGACGACCGTTTGCCGATCGCTCTGTTCATTACGCAGAAAGGCTGCTAACTGACGAATAGTTGGAGCTTCAAACAAGATGTTAATGGGTAACTCTTTATTCCAGGTCGCCTCAATCTCGATCGCCATTCTGGTCATCAATAGCGAGTGCCCACCCATATCAAAAAAATTGTCCGTTACACAGAGATTCGCAACGCCTAACAACGCTTTCCACATTGCTAGGAGTTGCGTTTCAGTTTCATCGCGGGGCGCTTGAAGATCATCGCTAAGTGCTTTGACCTGCGGATTAGGAAGGGCTTTGCGATCGACTTTTCCATTGGGGGTTAGCGGAAAGGTCGATAGCGCCGTGAAGTAAGTCGGAATCATGTAGTTGGGAAGCTTAGCTTTGAGAAAAGTCCGCACATGATAATTTTGAATGGACGATCGTAGCGTGTAATAAGCCGCCAGACTTTTTTGCCTGGATGTGGATTCTAAAACGATGACGACCGCTTGCTGAATATCGGGATGGGTTTCTAATGCCTGCTCGATTTCTCCAAGTTCAATGCGGAATCCCCGGATCTTCACCTGAAAATCCCGTCGTCCCACAAATTCAATCGCGCCATCCGATCGATACCGCACAACATCGCCTGTGCTGTAAATCCGATCCTTAGAATTCCGATCGTCATTGCTGTTAGTAAAGGGATTTAGAATGAATTTATCTCGGGTTTTCTCGGGTTGATTTAGATAACCCTGCGCCACGCCGACGCCACCAATGTAAAGCTCTCCTGGAATCCCAACGGGAACGGGATTGAGATAGCGATCGAGAATGTAGGTTTTGACATTATTTAGAGGACGGCCAATGGGAATTTCGGGTTGGTCCCAGGTGAAACCTTCAGCGGCAGGCTCGTAGAGGGTCGCGCTGACGGTGGTTTCTGTAGGACCGTAGGTATTAAGCCAGCGCACCGTTGAAGGAACGAGTTCACACCATTGCTGATACAGACTTTTGGAAGCTTTCTCTCCGCCCACGACGACGAGACGCACAGAAGATGGGAGTTTGCGATCGAGTTGCCCCAAACCCCGCACCAGTTCATGCCAGAAGGCGGTTGGTAAGTCCAGCAGTGTGATTTGGTGTTGATCTACAAAGGTGAGAAATTCGGTAATCGAAGAAGCGATGATATCCGATCGCAATACCAAAGCCGCCCCTGTGACGAGGGTTGGATACAGCTCTTCAATGATGATATCAAAACTCATGCTTGAGAATTGCAGCATTCGATCGTGAGGCTCTAGTGCAAAGGCATCCCGCATGGCAAAGCAATGATTGACCAGTCCTTTATGAGGAATAAGGACACCCTTCGGGTTTCCGGTGGAGCCAGAGGTGTAGATGATGTAGGCGAGGCTGTCAGGGCTGCTGAGAGATTCGGGATTGGTGGTGCTGTGGCTGGCGATGGTGCTATGCCAATCTCGATCGAGACACAAAACCTCACCTGTAAAGTCACTCGGAACAATCACAGGAGCCAAATGCCCTTGGGTCAGCAGCAATGGAGCATTGCAGTCTTTGAGTTTGTAAACGCGACGCTCGTGGGGATAAAGCGGATCAAGGGGCAAGTAAGCGGCTCCTGCTTTTAAAATTGCTAGAAATGCAATCACCATTTCCGGCGATCGGTCCACACAGACGGCCACTACAGGATTCGGTTGCGAATCATTGGGATAAATGCCCTGCGATCGTAAATAGTGGGCCAGTTGATTGGCTTTTGCATTGAGTTCTTGGTAGCTCAACTGATAAATGTTGCCCTGACGATCGGGAAAGACTAAAGCAATCGCGTTTGGTGTTTTTTCTACTTGTGCTTCAATGTAGGCGTGAATGCAGCGATCGGAGTTTCCGTAAACCGTCTCAGCCCCACTACCACTCATCCGAAGATGCTGTTGTTCCGCCGCCGTGAGTAGGGGCAATTGATGAATGGGTGCATCAAACTGTTTGAGTAACCCTGTGAGTAACGATTCATAATGGCCGACCAATCTCGTCAGGGTTTCCGGCAAAAACAAGCTCGATCGGTAGGATAGATTCACCTGCCAGTCCTGCTCTCCCAAAATTCCCGATTCTCCCAGCACCACCGTAAACACCAAATCCCGATCGCGTTGGGTTTCTTGCAATATAGGCTGTGCTTCGGTTTGAATTCCAAACTCAAGCAGTGTGAAGGGCTGGGATTCTAAGTCGCGATCGGGCTGGATTTGTTCTATTAGTTCTGGAAGAGAGATTTCACCATGGGTATTGGCTTCTAAAACGGTTTGTTGCACAGCTTGATACACTTCGCGCCCGGTGTGAGTAGGCAAGATTTGGGTGCGCAAGAGTAAGGGACTGTGAGCGTTGATGATGTGACTGATTTGGGCACTGATTTGGGTATCGCGTGTGCCGTAAATCAGCAAGTCGGTTTCTTCGGTGTAGCGATGAAGCAAGATCTGAAATGTTGCCAGAAGAACATTTTCTAGGGATAGTCCCGTTTGCTGACTCCAAGATTTGAGACTCGATCGGAGTGCGATCGTCAGGGGAATGGAAACGTGTTTCTGATGACGATCGGGTTTTCCTAGCCTAACCCCATCACAAGGTAACTCAAGAACCGGGGGATTGGGAATGATCTGCTGTTGCCAGTATAAAAACTCGGACTGTTTTTCGGCGTTCGCTTTAGGGAAGAACTGAGGAGTGGCAGCAAGGCTTTCAAATGATTCCATGAGTTGTCAAAAGAAGGGTCTGAGAAGGCTAAGAAATAGTCACTAATTCTAATATTGCCCAATACAATTCACTCCTACCATCTGTCAAAGGGTGTATCAACAAGCCTCGTCACGCGGGAGGTTGATGAGCTTTCGAAATTAAATCGATATCTGTGAGCCTTCGTGGGTTTTGGTGACTTCGATTCGGGCTTGGAAGGCATCTCGGAAGTAGGGCATGTGGGTCACGGTGAGAATGCAGGCAAAATCACTGGCGATCGCATTAATGGCCGCAATCAGCCGATCGCAGCCTTCTTGATCTTGAGTACCAAACCCTTCATCGACAATGAGCATTTGTAGTGCTGTGCCCGATCGTTGAGAGAGCAGCCTTGCGAGGGCGAGACGGATGGCAAAGTTAATTCTAAACGCTTCCCCGCCAGAATAGGTTTCATAGGGTCTGGTGCTGTGGGCATCGGCAATGAGAATGTCTAAGGTTTCAGCAAATTTGGGTAGAGCAGCTTTGACTTTGCTGGTGCGGCGTTGGGTGACGAATTGGACGTGGAGTTGGTTGTTGGTGAGGCGAGTCAGAACTTGGTTGGTAAGGGTTTCGAGTTGCGGCAAGATATTTTCAATCAAGAGCGCCTGAATCCCATTTTTACCAAAGGCTTGGGTCAGTTCTTGATAGATCCGAAGCTGTTGACGAGCTTGATTAAGTTTATCCTCATCTTTAACTAGATCTTTCTGTAAATGCTGTTGCTGCTGGCGTTGTTGCTGAAGTCGTCCTAACGTTGATAGATTTTTATCCAAGTGTTGGCGTTCCTGATGGAGTTGGGTTTCAATTTGTTGAATCTCAGCGCGGGTATCTAACGTGTGGAGTAAGCAATTTTGAAGCTGCTGACATTCGCGATTAACCGCTTCTAAGCTCATAAGTCTAGACTGTAAGCTACGGGCAAGATTTTCCAACCGATCTTGCAGTTGGGGTAGTTGCTGTTGGGCTTTGAGCAGATCTTGATAACGCAATTGCCAGACTTGGGCTGCTTTCAGGTGCGATCGGAGTTGGTTATGTTGATCGACGCTGTAGCCTAGGGTTTCGAGAGCTTGGTCGAAGTTTTCGAGTCCGTTTTTGAATTCGGTTTCAACTTCGACAAGGTGCTGCGAAAGCTGTAAAAGCTGCGATCGGACTTTGGGAAGTTTGGCTTCAATTTGAGTCTGACGCTGTTGGGTTTGATTGAGATTGGCATGTTTAACTTCAGCCCATCGCCACCGTTCGACCGATCCTCTGGCAATCGCATGGTTGCGATCGTCGTAGTCGAGTTCGGTGAGGGTTTGGTCGAGTAGCCTCAGTTCTTCTTGCAGTTCCGGGGCGTAGTGCTGGTCTAGAAGCTGTGTTTCGAGCAGTTGCACTTCAAGGCGAAGTCGCTCAACTTCAGTTTGGATACTTTCCCCAGACTGAAGTTGAGCCTGAATTTGACCGCGCTGGTGGAGATGGCTCGGATAGTCCGTGAGTTTGGTTTCTAGGTCCCGATACTCTTGACGCAGGACTTGAATTTCGCGTTCTGAGACGGCAAGTTGTTCCCGGACGATCCAGATGTCATCCAATATTTCTTTTTGTTGGGCTAGGTGTTTTTCCACCACCACTTGCCAATGGTATTCATCTAGGGGCCGATCGCACAGCGGACAAGGTGGAAATTCATCCAAGGTTTCAGAAGCTTTTGAGTGGTGATGGGATTGGTAACGAGACGCTGCTTCCGCTGTTCTAGCTGAGGTTTGCACTGGGGCTTCTGCAACTGCTGCCATGCCAACTGCCGTACCAACATGCGAAACCTGCAATTCCCGACTCAATTCTGCGTGATGCTTTGCCAGAACTTCGCGCAATTTTGCGTTTAATTCGGCATCTTCAGTTTGGTGCTTTAGTAGACTCAGAATTTGATTAACCTCAGCCAGTTGGACCTCGGCTTCGCGCTGCTTGGATTGTAGTCGTTCCATAAAGGTTCGTCGCTCCAGACCTTTATCCCGAACGCGCTCTTGATACTTACGCAGTTTTTCGAGTTCTTCGATTCTATTGTTAATTTCTCTCGCTTGTCGTTGTAGCAGAGGTTGAGTCGCCTGTTGTTGTTCAAATTGCTGGACTGCCGTTTTGAGCGTTGCAAGTTTTGCCCCTACTTGAGCCGCACAGCGATCGATATCCCGTTGAATCTGCTGTTTGCGTTTCAATAGGGGCGAGGCCTTAAGCTGGACTTGATCAAAACGCTGGAGATCTTTTTTTGCAATCTTAAGCTTGGTCAGCGCCTCATCAATCTCCGATCGCTTTTCTAAAATCTGGCTTATGTCTTCTAGTTGTTCTAGAAAGCTATTTTCCTGAGTTTCAAGCTGTCGCTGTTGCTGTTGAAGTTGATGTAATCGATCGCGCTGTTGCTGTTGATACTGATGACGTTCGGCTTGAATCTGTTGAAATGTGGCAAACCGATCGCCCAGAAACTCTTCTTCTGCTTGCAGTTGCTGCCACCGCACATAGCCAGAACAAATCGCCTCTTCCTGTTCTAGCAATGCGACTAAAGCTTGGGTGTGGCTTTCGGCTTGGTGATATTCTTGAGTGAGGCGATCACAGTCTTGTTTTTGTTGCTGTTGTTGTTTTTGATGCCATTGCAGTTGAGATTGCCAATGCTGCTGCTGTTGTTGATCGGCGCGCAATTTTTGCAGTTGCTGTTGAGCGATAGCTTGATTCTGCTGCAAATGACCGATCGTGGCTTCAAGCTCGGCTTGTTGCGCCGCGAGTAATGGCAAGTCCAAAAGCTGAGCCGATCGATTGGTTTTCTGCTGTTCTAATACATCCACTTGCACTTTAGCTTGACGCGCTTGCTCTTTTGCTCTGTCGGCGAGTTCATCATAATGATTGAGTTTGAGCAAATCCGCAAGAATTTGTTTCCGATCGCTAGGCCGTTTCAACATAAACTCATCCGCACGACCTTGACGGAGATAAGCTGAATTAACAAATGTATCGTAATCTAACTTCACATGATGAATGATCAATTGCTGTGTCGCCCGGATTCCTTTCTCCGTCAAGGGTCGAAAGGTCTTAGGTAAAGGCTGTGTCGATCGGCTGAGAAGCGGGTCAAATTCAGTTGAAACCTGAAATTCCAGCGCCATTCCTTGCCGACGACAACGGGTTCTAATAATTCGATAAAGACTATCGTGAAGCTGAAAAATGAACTCAACTTGGGCCTCTGTTTGCCCTTGATGAATGACATCATCCTCGCTCTCCACGCGGCTTTGACCCCAAATCGCCCAAGACATTCCTTCTAAAAGCGATGATTTTCCTGCACCATTAGCCCCACAGACGCAAGCCGTCTCCAACCCCCGAAAGTCAAGGGTTGCACTTTTGTAGCTTAGAAAATTGCGCAGCGTTAGCTGAATGGGAATCATGGTTGAGTGCAAAGCAATGCATACAGTACATTCGCACTTTCCCAGTGTAGATCGCTAGGGACCTGATTTGCAAAGCTTTTGTTCATCTCTCAGTGGGTCGCAACTTAATTCTACGTAGTCAATTAAATTTCGCTACACTGAGAGGAAGTTAGTTTTCTCTCAATGTTTTAGGATTTAGTGATATGCCGATCGCTCTTTTTCTTCAAGCTATTCAAGCGTTGACGGGTTCGCAGTTTGTGAAGGATAAGCTGCAACGCAATGAGCATGTGATAAGGGTATTGAGGCAGATGGGGCTAGACCCGGAGCATCCACCGGAGGATTTTGAGGGGATTTATGCCTATGCGATCGTGGAGTATGGCATTGGGAAGCCGGATGTTTGTTTGGAGATTTTTCGATCGAAGGAGATTCGAGAAGCGTTTCGACAGTGCTTTGATGGGAATGATGCGCAGGGTTGGGTGAGCGGTGGGGCGGTGTATTTGCGGCAGGAGGGGTTGGATGAGCGGTTGAGGGCGGCGGGGTGTGAGGGGCAGCGGGAATTAGTGGAGTTTGCGGCGGCGTTTTTGAAGATGGCGAAACGATCGCAAACGCCTAAGGAAGTTTTGGAATCGCAAAAGCTATCGCGGGTCGATCGTAATATTAAACAGATTGCACAACAGATAGAAACGTTAGCAAATCATCCAGTTTTGAATGCGGGTGGGAATGCTGCGTTATCGTCAGTTGAAACGCTGGCGTTGGCTTCTGCGCACTGTCGGGCGGCGGGGTTGGCGGATCAGATGCGATCGTGGTTTGAGGTGTTGGGGTATCGGTTGGAGAAGTCGGAAAAGTGGGCGTTGGACTATTTTGAATGGGTGATTGAGATTCCGAAGCGGCGGGGGTTCGATCGGGTGCTTGTTCGCGGAATTGCGGGGGAGGCGGGGGTGCGGGATGTGATGGCGTTGCGCGAATCGGTGGTGGGTCAGAGGACGGATGAGGGTTGGTTGGTGTCGGCACGGCGGATTTCGCAGGCGGCGAGGGTTGAGCTGGATCAGGTTGAGAATGAGGATTTGCTGGGGTTGACGTTTGATGAACTTCTG
>JANMIS010000790.1:0-3610 GCA_031375925.1 Synechococcales cyanobacterium OTE_70_concoct_197_sub | reverse complement strand
GATCACCATAAACATCAACTCCAGATTTTATAGTTGCAAATCTACCCTAGCTTAACGTACTTACAAACCGATCGATTGCCCGATCGCCCATCTCACGGCACAATGGGAGAACTTTTCCACTGCGTCCTAGAGAGAACCTGCATCCATGCTAGAAGCTTATCGCGCTCACGTTGCCGATCGTGCCAATCAAGGCGTTCCCCCGCTGCCCCTATCCGCTCAGCAAGCGGCAGATCTGTGCGAACTACTGAAGGCCCCGCCTGCTGGGGAAGAAGAATTCTTGGTTGAGTTGTTGCGCGATCGGATTCCGCCCGGTGTGGATCAGGCGGCTTACGTTAAGGCGGGGTTCTTGAGTGCGATTGCTAAGCTTGAGGCGACCAGCCCGCTAGTCACGCCTGTAGAGGCGGTGGAACTATTAGGGACAATGATGGGCGGATACAATGTCAGCGCATTGATTGAGTTGATGCAGGTGAGTGATGCGGCAATCTCAACTGCGGCAACCACAGCATTGTGCAAAACGTTGTTAGTTTATGATGCATTTAATGACGTAAATGAATTGGCAGAGTCGGGAAACAATAATGCGAAGACGGTGATGCAGGCTTGGGCGGATGCGAAGTGGTTTACCGATCGACCTACATTGGCAGAAACAATTACCGTGACGGTTTTCAAAGTTCCGGGTGAAACCAATACCGATGACCTGTCGCCTGCAACCCACGCAACAACCCGCCCGGATATTCCGCTGCACGCGATGGCAATGCTGGAGACTCGATTGCCGGGGTCGTTGGAAGTCTTAGCTGAATTGAAACAGAAGGGGCATCCGATCGCCTATGTGGGTGATGTCGTGGGGACGGGATCTTCGCGGAAATCTGCCATTAATTCGGTGTTGTGGCATATGGGAAATGACATTCCATTTGTGCCAAATAAACGATCGGGCGGGTTTGTGCTTGGGTCTAAGATTGCACCGATTTTCTTTAATACAGCGGAGGATTCGGGGGCATTGCCGATTGAATGTGATGTCGCGAAGATGAATACTGGCGATGTTATTGTTATTTACCCTTATGAGGGCGTGATTACCAACACTAGCGGCGAAGTTGTGACAACGTTTGTGCTTAAACCTGAAACCATTCTTGATGAAGTGCGGGCGGGTGGAAGGATTCCGTTGTTGATTGGGCGGACGCTGACGGATAAAGCAAGGGCGGCGTTAGGAATGCCGATTAGCGATCTGTTTGTGCGGCCTTCTGTGCAGGCAGACAGTGGGAAAGGCTTTACTTTGGCGCAGAAAATGGTGGGCAAGGCTTGTGGCGTAGCAGGTGTGCGTCCGGGGGTTTCTTGCGAACCGCACATCACGACGGTGGGATCGCAAGACACGACAGGACCGATGACGCGGGATGAACTGAAAGAACTGGCTTGTCTAGGTTTCAGTTCTGACCTTGTGATGCAGAGCTTTTGTCATACTGCTGCTTACCCCAAGCCTGTGGATCTGTTGACCCATAGTGAATTGCCTGATTTTATGAACGATCGGGGTGGCGTGTCGTTACGTCCTGGAGATGGCATTATTCACTCTTGGTTAAACCGGATGTTATTGCCTGATACCGTCGGAACGGGTGGTGATTCGCATACAAGATTTCCGTTGGGGATTTCGTTCCCAGCGGGTTCGGGATTGGTGGCTTTTGCGGCTGCACTCGGGGCAATGCCGTTGGATATGCCGGAGTCGGTGTTGGTGCGGTTTACAGGTGAGTTGCAGCCGGGAATTACACTGCGAGATGTTGTGAATGCAATCCCTTATGTGGCGATTCAGCAAGGCAAGCTTACAGTGTCGAAAGAGAACAAAATCAATGTGTTTTCAGGTCGGATTATTGAGATGGAAGGGTTGCCGGATCTGAAGCTAGAGCAGGCATTTGAATTGACGGATGCGACAGCAGAACGATCAGCGGCGGGGTCTACTATTGCCCTTTCTATTGATACTGTAAGTGAATATCTGCGCTCTAATGTAGCGTTGCTAAAAAATATGGTGGCCCGTGGCTATGGCGATGCTCGTACCATTCTCCGTCGTGTTCGCAAAATGGAGGAGTGGTTGGCGAATCCTGTGCTGATGACGGCGGATTCTGATGCTGAGTATGCAGATGTGATTGAGATTGATTTGAATGAAATTAGGGAGCCGATCGTTGCCGCGCCGAATGATCCCGACAACATCAAAACGCTTTCTGAGGTGGCGGGTGCTGCGATTCAGGAAGTCTTTATTGGATCTTGTATGACGAATATCGGTCATTACCGTGCGGCGGCAAAGGTTTTAGAAGGACAGCCGGAATTGCAGGAGGTGCGGCTATGGGTGGCTCCGCCAACTCGGATGGATGAGGAGCAATTACGCAAGGAGGGGATTTACGACGTTCTTGAAGGCGTTAAAGCGCGTACCGAAGTTCCCGGTTGTTCGCTTTGTATGGGGAATCAGGCTCGGGTAGATGACAACACGGCGGTGTTTTCCACTTCGACGCGCAATTTTAATAACCGAATGGGTAAGGGAGCACAGGTGTATTTGGGTTCTGCGGAACTGGCGGCGGTTTGTGCTTTGCTCGGGAAGTTGCCGACATCGGAGGAGTACCTTGAAATTGTGGGGGACAGATTGGGTTCGGGGGCAGATGGTGTGTATCAATATTTGAATTTTGATACGATCGTTGGGTTTGAGGATGAGGGGCGGGTGGTTTCTCGGGAGGATGAGGCTCAGTTAGCGGCTAGTTTGTAGGTTTTGGCACGGGAGGAAGGGAGATTGGAAAAATCTCTTGATTTGGGAGATCTTTAAGCGAGGCTTAACCTCTATACTGAGGGTCTCTTATTGGATCTTCTTGGGACTTTCTTTATGCTGCCGACTGAAGAATTGTGTGGGTTTTCCATTCTGGACGATCGCCCGGATAAGCCTGAGGAAGCCTGTGGGGTTTTTGGGGTTTTTTCGCCAGGGGATAACGAAGTGGCGAAGCTGGCATATTTTGGGTTGTTTGCGCTTCAGCATAGAGGGCAGGAGTCGGCAGGGATTGCTACGTTTGATGAGAACGGGAACGTGCACTTGCACAAAGATATGGGGCTAGTGTCTCAGGTCTTTAATGACACGATTTTGGCAGCGCTGCCCGGTTCGATGGCGGTGGGGCATACGCGCTATTCCACAACGGGTTCTAGTCGGGTGGTGAATGCGCAGCCTGCGGTGGTGAAGACGAGCCGGGGTGCGCTGGCGCTAGCGCACAATGGGAATTTGGTGAATACGGCGGTGTTGCAGGCGGAGCTGTTGGCGCGGAAGCATCATTTGTTGACGACGACGGATTCGGAGATGGTGGCGGTGGCGATCGGGGAGGCCGTAGATGATGGTGCGGATTGGACGGAGGCGATCGTGATGGCTTGTAAGCGCTCTGTGGGGGCGTTTAGTTTGGTGATTGGGACACCGGATGCGCTATATGGGACGCGGGATTCGAGCGGGGTGCTGCCTTTGGTGATTGGGGTGTTGCCAAGGGAGTCGAATCTAGAGCCAATGCGCTATGTGTTGGCATCGGAGACTTGCGGGTTAGATATTATTGGGGCGAGCTATGTGCGTGATGCACACCAGTTCACCTGGCTCCACCTCACGCAC
>JANMIS010000389.1:0-11208 GCA_031375925.1 Synechococcales cyanobacterium OTE_70_concoct_197_sub | reverse complement strand
ATAAGCTGCGCCGCGAGGGAGGTTTTGCCAATGCCCCCCATGCCCCATAGAAACATTAACCGCGTCTGCATCACTAAGTTAAACAGTTGAATCATTTCTTCAGTGCGTCCACAAAGCTGAGGCGGTTCGGGCATTTCATGCAAGATCAGATGGGGGGCTGGACGTTCTGGCTCTGGAAAGTCAAGTTCGGCCACTGTTTTCCAATCTTTGATTCCCACCGCTTCGACGATCGCAATGAACAGATCGTAACTAATGCCAATCTGCTTCCAAAAACGTTTTAAAGTTGCGATCGAGACATTCGCTTCAATGGACCAAATCACCGATTGCTTCCGCCAACCTTTAAGGCGACGTTCACGATCGATTAGTTCTAAGCCAGCCGCAGAGGCATGAAGACAAGACATAACCAGAAGCTCCAGAGGTGATGACAGGGCAGTAGAGTTTCTTGAGACTGGATGAGTTGAATTTGCCACCCAGTCTATTGTAAAAAAACAAGGGCGTTTCTCTGGCTCACTCTGTGAGAGATTCACTGAGATAAGAAAGAGCCAACTGTGACCCAAAAAATGATCCACAATTAGGCGATCGTTTAAGGGTTTTCCAACTCTACAGTGAACCTATTGCGATGAAGGCCCAGGAATTATGCAAGTTCGATATTCAAATTCATCGTCCCGACCAAGATTTCCATTAAATCTGGTAAATCCATCGGAACGCGATAGAGGTTTACATCCTAATCAATGCGTTTAGCTTGCCGATCGTAGCTGCTAAATTTCCAACTATCACCTGTGATAATTTCAGGTCATTCGACTGAGTGCCGTGTTAACCGCTGCCTGTTGATCCCGTCTAGTGAGCCATTGGTGATAGGTGTTGGTATGCACTGTCACCGAGTGGCCCATCATCTTGGCTGCAACGGTATCCGGCAATCCTATATGAATGGTGCGCACTGCCCAAGCATGACGCAAATCGTAGGGTGAAAAAGGAATGTTGTAGCGCCGAAACTGGGCGGTCACTCGCTGACCGACGCGCTGTAAAGTGGTGTCATTTAAATCGGTATTTACATTGGGTAATAGGGGCGATCGTAATTTAAAACAATTGATCCAGTCCGGCGGAAAGGCCCATACTTCATGGCTTCCGGTCTTCGTAGTCGATAGGACCTGCACTTGATTTTCGCCTTTGATTAAGTCTGAATAATCACAGAAAAACACCTCATGATTTCGCAACCCAAACGCTGCCATCACACCATAAACAAACTTCCATTGGGGATTAGGAATGGTAGTCCAGTAGTGCAGGATTTGTTCATCGGTGGGGAGTTCACGAGCTTTTTTCAATCGATCGCCCCCTGATTTTGCCGCATACTTTTCTTTCAATTCATTTGCAATTTCTAATTTCATAAATTGCGCAAAGGCCGTGAGCGCAATCAGTGCAATTTGGCGACTTCGGGTTTGGGCATCGATCGATTGCAGTGTTTTGATCAGTGCTTCGGGTAAAGACAGACTAGGATGGGTGGTGACGATCGCTTCGAGCTTTTTTAAATAGGGTTCATAGGCACTGTGCCAGGTGGTTTTGGCTGAGGCGGGCTTGTGAGTACGGTGAGTTGTGGCAAAAAAATCCTGTTGGAAGGCGGCAATTTGTTGCGAGAGATCTTGACGGCTGAGGCGTTTTCCGTCGATCGCATGGTCATACTCCCGCCAATCAAAGCTATCTTGCATTAACTTCAGCGCGAGAACTTTAGCCTCTTGTTCAGCTTGTTTTAGGCCAGCCGTAGTCGCGGGAATTCCGAGGCTGAGGCGTTGCTGAGTGGGCTTTAAGCGATGGCTGCCGGGTTTGGGTGGGAGCGTCGATCGAAAGGCTAGGCGCTGGTCTCGTCGCTCGATTTGGACACCGAGCTGAGCGACTTTGAGGCGCTGGTTGATTTGAATGAGTTTGAGGTCAAGGGCTGCAAAGTCGGACATGGCTGTGACAACAGAATGCAGGCTTATTTTATACCAAATCAATCTCAATGGATTGCTGCATGGGGATTTCAATGATAAATCGAGTGCCGTAATCTGCAATGGATTCACATCGTAAATTGCCTTTATGGCGATCGACTACGATTTGATAGCTAATAGCAAGACCCATTCCGGTACCTTTACCGACTTCTTTAGTGGTAAAAAATGGGTCAAAGAGGCGCGATCGAATCTCCTCAGGAATGGCTGGACCACTGTTCATGATGCTAATCGCAATCCAGTTATTATCTAGAACTGTTGTTTCGATCGTAATTTCTGGTGAGTAATCCAGTTGTTGTTGAGCGTCTTCAATGGCATCGATCGCATTAACAAGAATGTTCATAAATACTTGGTTAAGTTGACCTGCATAGCATTCTACTTTAGGCAACTCAGAGAAGATACGTTTAACCTGAATTACGGGCGTTTTGGGTCCGCCCTTTAAGCGATGATTAAGAATGGTAAGCGTGCTTTCAATGCCTGTTTCAATATCAGTCAGCTTGTATTCTGCTTCGTCCATACGCGAAAAAGTCCGCAAGGAAAGTACGATTTCCTTAATTCGATCGGCCCCCATTCTCATGGATGCCATCATACTTGGTAAATCTTTGGCTAAAAATTCCCAATCCATATATTCCAACGCATCTTGAATAGTCTCGCTGGGGTTAAGGTATTCTGCCTGATAGAGTCGAACTAGGTGTAATAAGTCCTGAGTGTAGAGATCGGTATGTTTGAGATTGCCATAGATAAAGTTCACAGGGTTATTGATTTCATGGGCGACCCCGGCCACTAATTGACCTAATCCAGACATTTTTTCGCTTTGAATCAATTGGGCTTGGGCTGCACTTAGCTCCTTTAAAGTATGTTCTAATTCGTGGGTTTGGGTGCGCAACTGCTGCTCGGAGGCTTTGACTTTAGAAAGGTTTTGGCCGAGGCGATCGGTCATGTGATCCAGTTCTCTGGCTAGTACGCCGACTTCATCAGCCCGATCTCTAAAGCTTTCAAAATAGCCATTCTCCCTAAGATTTTCACCTTGGCCGATCGTCTCTGCTAATTGCGAAAGTTGTTTCAGCGGTTTTGCAAATGCGTTAGCAAGGGGAATCGCTATCATTCCCATCAGTATCATAACGCCACTGCCAATCCAATACCCTCGATGTTCTAGAGATCTAATCGTTAGGCTGACATCTGTTTCTTTAATACCAACGAAGTAACTTCCAATGGGTTTTGCTTTGCTGTCAAACTCACGCCGATGGTCATAAATCGGTTGATAAATGGTTTGATATCGATCGTTCACGACGATCGTTTGGCCTTGGTAAGCCTGTTCTTTGTTCAAGACACTATCCATGCTTTCCCGCGAGGCGCGAGTTGCGATTGCTCGCGTTGTTCCATCTTTGTAGGGCATGTTGGTGCTGATGCGAAGATCTTTCGCAAAGATTGTTGCCCCAGAGAGATTACTGGACGACTTAAGATCATCCACAATTTGATAATTTCGGTTGAGAAGTGTCCCGACGATCGCCGCTCCAAGCGACTTTCCATCCCGGACGATCGGCACAACGGCCATCATCACCATACCAATCTCTCCTTGCTCAATGTCAAAGGTATCTTCTGGAAAGGGACGCTTCTCGGGGCTTAAATCCTTGGTCCGTTGGGGCCGCAATGGCATACTGGCCTGGGTCATTAAGCGCATTTTAATCAATGTTTCGCTATTGATCAGTTCAGCGCTGGCGATTGCTTCACCGCTGGCTAAGGCAACTTTGATTACCGCTATGTCGGTTAGGTCTACTCTAGTGGGAACGCGTTGAATGTCATAGGACGGCTTCCACGTTGGATTAGCTTGGGGCAGCGATAGGCTTGCTTGAAGGCTGGTGTCGGTGATTGTCCAAGTCTTCTGGGCAACAGTGCGGCTGTTGGTATCAGTGATGATGTAAAAGCTGGGATGATATCGAGTCTCAATAAAGGTCCAAGACATGATTTGGTCAAGGTCGATCGAGGCATTAGGCGCAGATCTTTCCGCATTCAGTTCAAGCTTTGACAGTTGGACCGTGTTGGCGAGATTAATGGCTTGAAGGAGGTGATCGTTTTTGAGTTGGTCAAGCTGCTGACTAAAGTTAACGGAGTCTTTTTTTAAAGAGGACTCAAGGCTGGTGGTCAAATTTTCTTCTGCAACATGAATGATGCTATGGGTCACAATTCCAACGGGAATAGCCGTGGTGGTCATGAGCAAAACGACGAGCTTCAGACGCATCCCCCGATCGCGCCAAGACTTGCAGATTTTATCCGGCTGTGAGAAGGACGAACCCATAGTTTTCTTACAATGTATCAGTTATGCGTTTAGGGTGCCCTAAAACCCTTCAAACCCTACTGCTTCTTCGCCACCAAGCTCGGACGAGCCGGATTTCGTCAAAGCTGATGGTCTCCCCGACGATTTCCCGAATGGCGGTCAGAGAATCGAGTTTGGTCTGGTCAAATGCCTGCAAAATCTGGGCGCTCCGATCGCGCGAGACCAATCGATCGAGTTCTACTGAATAGCCATTCTCCAGCAGTAACTCCAAATGGCTCATAATGGTTCCTCGCCGCAAGTCTCGCTGTTCTGCAATGTCACCCAGTCGCAGTCCCTTTTGGTGCAGTTCTAGCGTTTCTAAATGGGTTGAAGTCACATTACCAGGCGTTGCAGTTTTAAGCGGTGCGATCGTTTTAGTTTTAGCATCACCTGAAATGGGGAGTCCGTGGTCTTCTCGGAATGCGGTGATTTCATCCATAAAAGCTTCACCGTATTGTGAAAGCTTTCGATCGCCCACACCAGATAATTGAAGAAATTGAGACCGCGCCAAGGGCTGCTGCTGTGCCATTTCTCGCAATGTTGCATTAGAAAAAATAACGTAAGGTGGGACTTTTTGCTCGTCGGCCAGATCTTTGCGCAAGGCTTTGAGCCGATCGAATAGTTCTTCGACTTGGGCATTACTTGAATCCGATCGGGCAATGGTGACGGTTTCTTTGGGGGTTTCGATTGCGACTAAGACCTTTCGCATTCCCTTCAGTACTTCCCAACTCAGTTCATTTAATTGCAAAACAGAGTACCCATCGGTCGCTTCATCCACTAAGCCTTGGTGAATCAACGATCGGGCAATCATTTTCCATTCATCGGGCGATCGATCTTTGCCGATTCCGTAGGTTGAAAGCTGGTCGTGACGATTGAGCAAAATGCGCTTCTCTTTGGAACCACGTAGGACATCGATCGTGTAGTTAGTGCCGTAGTTTTGATTGCGTTGGGAAAAGCGCGCGATGCAGGAGAGAAATTTTTGGGCTTCAGTGGTGCGTTCTTCTAATGGCTTTGGATAGCGGCAGTTATCGCAGGTCCCACAGTTGCCAGGGAAGCTTTCGCCAAAATAACTGAGTTGTACCGTACGACGGCATTCCAATGCTTCTGAATAATTAATCACTCGCCGAAGTTGTTGCGTTGCAATTCGTTGCTCTTCTTCCAATGGCGCACCTGTCGTCGGGTCGACCTACTGAGCGATGATGTATTCAATAGTTTTAATGTCACCAACGCCGTAATACAGAGTACAAACCGCAGGTTCACTGTCCCGTCCTGCACGTCCTGATTCTTGATAGTAGCCTTCGATATTTTTTGGCAAGTCATAGTGAATCACTAACCTAACATCGGGCTTGTTGATTCCCATTCCAAAAGCGATCGTTGCTACAATCACCTGAACGTCATCTCGAATGAAGCGATTTTGATTGCGCGATCGGTCTTCAGCACTCATTCCCGCGTGATAGGGAATCGCTTTTACGCCGTCCTTGATCAGCTTTGCCGCGACTTCCTCTACTCGTTTACGACTGAGGCAATAGATAATCACTGGGCCGCTTGCCTGTTTTACCTGCGATCTCATGTCATCGTAGGTATTGCGAGTTTTCGCTCTGACTTCGTAGTACAAGTTAGGGCGATTAAAACTACTAATTTGAACGAAGGGATCTTTTAGTTTTAATTGTGCGATGATGTCTGCACGCACTCGTTCTGTGGCAGTGGCGGTTAATGCCCAAATCGGGACGTTGGGATATTGCGATCGGAGCGTCGCGAGCCGTCGATATTCTGGCCTAAAGTCGTGCCCCCATTCCGATACACAGTGCGCCTCATCAATTGCAAAAGCTGAAACCCCAATTGAATCTTGCACCTGCGGCAAAAAAGCCATGGAAAATTCATCACTTAACAATCGCTCTGGGGCGACGTAGAGCAGTTTGATTTTGCCAGATAGCACATCGCGCGATCGTTCTCTTGATTCTTGGGGTGATAGGCTGCTGTTGAGAAAGGTTGCGGGGATACCGTTGGTTTCTAGCTGCTGCACTTGGTCCTGCATCAATGCGATCAAGGGCGAGACTACAATGGTGAGACCCGGTTTGAGCAGGGCAGGTAGCTGGAAGCAAAGAGATTTTCCGCCGCCTGTGGGAATAAGAACTAGGACATCCCGATCGTTCATCGCCGACTGAATGATTTCTCGCTGACCCATCCGAAAGCTGTCATATCCAAAATAATGCTTTAGATAAGTCTCGAAATGGGCATCCGCCGAAATCGGGTTCATAGTACAAACTAACTTCTAAAATGGACACCTGTTAAGCATACTCGGTCTAAAGTGAATTGGGATCAATTCCGAGTTCCCGAAGTCGATCGGCTAGGCGATCGGCCCGTTGGCTTTCCTGTTCGGCCCGTTGGCTTTCGCGATCGGCCCGTTGTATCGCTTGATCTACACCTTCTTGTTTATTCGGGATCACTTGCCCCGAGGCATCGTACCATCGAAGCCATTGCCCTTCATACCCATCATAGATTCCCGGAAATACGCCCAAACCAAGATTAAGTTCCTCAAACCAATAACGCCGATCGGGGACCAAAACCTCCTCATAGCGCTGAGCCACTAATCGAAATATCCGAAACGTTAAGGTGTAGCGATCGTACAGCACATAGTAAGGGACCTTGAGAATTTGTTCATAGACTTGCCATTTGGTCGGCGGACGATTAACCTCTCGAAGCGTTTGCCCCAAGTCTTCTGCTTCAGTTCCCGGAGATAGGAGTTCTACTACTAGAAATGGACTGACTTGCTCAATCCAGATGACATAACTCCAACGCAAATCTGTAATCGATCGACCGGGAGCCGCACCCAACACCAAAAACCAATCTGGACGTTTATGCCAAAGTGTATTTCGGGAGTCGTAATAGAGATTTAAATCAGTACAAATTAAGTATTCATCACGACTAATGTTCGGCAGCTGACAAGTTTCACGTAAAAGCTGTGGCTGGTATTCATGGAATTGATCAGGCAAACCAGGCTCCTCCGGGTCTTCACTCGGCAAATCATACATTGTGGGCAGAGGCTCAGTTCGTAGATGGGGTAAGTTGAGCAGGTCGATCGGTTGGTACATAATGAAAAACCGTGAAGAGCAGGAAGTGGCAAGATTTGAGGGTCATGAAGACTCTATTTTAATGGGTTTTTGGATCCTCGTGAAAATAAGGTCTCCGCCTTGCCAAGATTTTCTAGTATGGATTGCCACATCAGAAATCTCCCCAGCCTAGCATTGAGCCATATCATTGATTAAATAACCTGATTAAATGAGTATTGAAAGATTAGAAGAATTGAGGTTACTGTACGTTTAGGCATTTATTACAGGACTTAGAAATGTTGCAACAGCCGTTGAGCCACGAAATGCAAGAAGTTAGTGCCGCTCCTGATTTGCACCTAAGCGCTTCGACTGCTCCTAGTCCGATCGTTCCCTGGTATCGCAAGCTTCGGCGAAATTATATCGTTCGCGTTTTGGAGAGTGTTCAGGATCTGATTGCAGTTTCCTTATGTATTGGCTTATTTTGTGTGATGGTTTTGCAGTTGAAAGAAATCTTTCTTTCGTTAATGACGACGCTGCAATTCCATGAGATTACGGCTGATATTCTGTTTATTTTGATTTTGGTTGAGTTGTTTCGATTATTGATTATTTACTTGCAGGAGCAGCGAGTTTCCATTGGGGTCTCAGTTGAGGTTGCGATCGTTTCTGTGTTGCGGGAAGTCATTGTTAAAGGCGTTTTGGAAGTGGAATGGCAGCAGGTGATTGCGACCTGTGCGTTCCTGCTTTCCATGGCGGTTTTGTTAGTGGTGCGCGTCTGGATTCCACCCACTTTTGAAGGAATCAACCCAGAGCAACAAGTGTCCGATCGGGTCAAGGAATTTAAGGCAAATCACTAATTTGAAAATTGGTTCTAAATAAATAGGCGTCGATCGGCAAGCTAAAAAAGCTTAGATCAACGCCTATTTTAGTTATTGATTTAAAATCACTGCAATCAAATCGCTAAGGATCAATAATCAAGCGATCGAATGGATCTCGATGAACAGGAGATAACTCAACCGCACGACAAGCAATGTTGGGAGTCAAAGGGAAAATTGTGATTCCTGCGGGTTCTAACGCATCATGAAACCATTGACTTGCAGCACAGGGTAACTCTAGCTTGCCGCGCTGTTGAGCCAAGGTAATCTCATAACAGGAAATTGCTGATACAACCAAAACCAAATGTGGGTATCCAGCAAAATTATTTCAGACATTCCCAATCCTCTTCATCCACGATCGGACTCACAATGTCACCTAATGTTTTACCTTTACCCGCGATCGATGTAGGTGGAAACCGACGACGGGGGATATCCTGAGCCTTTAACCGAACCGAAGAATCAGAGTCCTCCAAAACCGTCACAATCAAACGAGCCGATGGGACTTCTGGCCGTTCATTAAGCCAAACCACCTGACCATTTTCATAAATTGCTTCATAAGTTTTCAGCATGTCACACGTCCACAACATCACTTAAGCTACCATTTTAGCCTGTCAGCAAGTTTGCAACATCGGGGCTTGCTTAAACTAAAATAGGCCTCGATCGGCAAGCTAAAAAAGCTTAGATCAACGCCTATTTTAGTTATTGATTTAAAATCACTGCAATCAAATCCCTAGGGATCGATCGTACGCTTGCCACTGAACTTCAGCGTCGAAGGATTGGGATTGGAGCCGATGTTCCGGGGAACATGGCCTACCATCTCACGGCCTTCGTTCACCTTTTCAGGGAACACGCCATCAGCCGGATGAAGGTACTCAATTTCCCCATTTGGGAAAACACGGTAGACCTTATAGTCCGTAATTTTAAACTTAGTTTTTAATTGAGTACCCAATGCCAAGCACTGCTCTTTGCGCGCGAGATACAAAAGGTTTTCCCCTTCGTTCATCGTCGCCGCGCCGCCTGTGGGCATTTCAAACACGTCGGCTTTCTTACCAGACCATGTGATCGCATACTTCTCTTCGACCAATGCTTTGGTCAGCAGGCCGCCAGTGCTGCCCGGAAATAAGGGCGCTTTTCCTGTGAGGGTTTCTGACATTCGATTCAGCTCTCTAGAAAGAACATTTAGTTGGAATTTTACCCCTCGCCTTTGACCCCTTCCATCATTCGGGTGCGATCTGTAACAGTTGTTCACGAGGAACAGTTTTTAATCCGCAACAGTTCTTTACAAATTGCCTAATATCCCCGCAGCCGTTTCACAAAAACTTCGAGGCGACGACGGGCGATCGGCAGATTTTCGATCACCTGAGGACTCAGATCCCGGACTAGCTGCATGGGTGACTCCGGCGGATATTCCTGACCATAGCCCAGTAGCCCCACCGTATTGCGAAGCCGATCGGCTAAAAACAGCGCGATCGCCCGATAAAAATGCGCCGCAAAACTTCCACCATCTTCGAGCTTTTGCTGCAATGCCTTTCCCGGAATCGTAAATACAATAGAATCTTGAGACGAAATCACCGTCGCCACCGGAGGTCGATTGTCTAAGAACGAAATTTCGCCGAAAACCTCCCCGCTTTTTAGCCGCGCAATCTCCCGACCCTGCAATGCCTCGACCACGACCTGAAACTCACCACTGACCACCACATAAAAAGCATCCACCGGATAGCCTTCCTGAATGAGTCGAGTGCCCGCCACAATTTGCTCCTTGCGCCCGACTCGCATCAGCCACTCGACATCGCTGTCATTCAGTTCACCTAAAATAAATAGGATTTTTCTCATAGTCAGTTGTCCTTCAGCGCAATATCCGAGGGGGAATGTAGTGTGAGGCGTCTAGGGTTCTAGTCTAACGACTTTTGCGGTAGTGCATAGACATCTCGCCCGCCAAACAGCGAAAACGAAAGGGAGTGTTGTAAATCTTTACTTGACAACGTGACAAACAATCCAATGCCCACTGCCATAATCCCCGTCGCCACCCCAAACAACCCGCGATAGCCGATCGCATCCGCCACTCCGCCCAGCCCCGGACCTGCGGTAAAAATCCCTAGATCAAAGCCACTCAGCGTCAGTGCAAAAATCCGGCCCCGCATCTCGGGCGAACAGCGATCGGTAATCATGGCGATCGTCACAGGCAAAAACATCCCACCCCCAATCCCCTCACACAGACCCGCCAAAATGAAGGTATTGTCCCCCGGAAACAACCACAAGATCGCCATGGACACGCCATAGGCCGCCATGCCCATGGTAATAAACCGACCCCGACCCAACCGATCGCTTTGCTTGCCCGCGATCGATCGCATCATAAAACTCATGATCGCTGCCGATGAATAAAATGCACTCGCGCTAATCGTCAATTGATTTTCTCTAACATAAAGCGGTACAAACGTCGTGAGAATCCCAAACGCCATCCCCACCACTAACATTGTCAACGTCGGAATACGAACACTATCACTGGCTAGAAGTTGCCAAAACGGCTGAACGATCGGTTTCTCGACTGTTTTAGGCACAACGCGCGGAGCCGAAACCTGTGTTGCCAGCACGAAGCTCAGGGCCGCCAACGAACTCGCCAACCAAAAGCAATCACCATAGCCGTAGGATTTCAACACCCAATCGCCCACGATCGGTCCCAGCGCCATCCCAATGGGATTGGTCAAGCTCATGGTCCCGATGACCTCCCCGCGATGTTGCGGCGGCGCAATATCTGCAACCAGCGCGCTATAGGCCGTGGCAAAGCCCGCAAGACTCACCCCATGGAAAATCCGAACGCCAATCAGCGCAAACTTCTGAGTTACAAGAAGGTAGGCAACCGGAGCCAACGCTGCAACCAAAATCCCTATCAGTAGCACAACCTTTCTTCCGCGAGAATCCGCCAGCTTCCCCATTTGCGGACGAAATAGCAACAGCCCCACCGCGAAGGATCCCATAATAATCCCCAACTCCTG
>JANMIS010000377.1:0-1327 GCA_031375925.1 Synechococcales cyanobacterium OTE_70_concoct_197_sub | reverse complement strand
CTACCGAGAACGAAGTGTTTGCCCGCAGTCTGTCCTCGGACGCCCTGCGGCAGGCCGAAGAGCTAGCGGTGACGCTGAACTCGGTGCAGATGATGACCGACTCGATTCAGCGGGTGGCCGAAAGTGCCCGCGAAGCCGAAGAAGTCGCCCGTCTGACCTCCGCCACGGCTCTCAAGGGCGGTGAAGCGGTGGAACGCACGGTAGCGGGTATCCTCGAAATCCGCGAAACGGTGGCGGAAACCACCCGTAAGGTGAAACGCTTGGCCGAATCTTCCCAGGAGATTTCCAAGATTGTGGCTTTAATTTCGCAGATTGCTTCGCGCACCAACTTGCTGGCTCTCAACGCCAGTATTGAGGCGGCGCGGGCGGGCGAGGCGGGACGCGGCTTCGCGATCGTCGCCGATGAAGTTCGACAATTGGCCGATCGAGCCGCGAAGGCGTCGAAGGAGATTGAACAAATCGTCTTGCAGATCCAGGGTGAAACCGGATCGGTGATGACGGCGATGGAAGAGGGCACCCAACAGGTAATCGAGGGCACCCGCTTGGCCGAACAGGCGAAGCGATCGCTCGATGACATTATCCAAGTGTCGAACCGGATTGATACGCTGGTGCGATCGATTACGGCGGATACTGTGGAGCAGACGGAAACCTCACGGGCTGTCGCGCAGGTGATGCAATCGGTCGAACTGACTGCTCAAGAAACCTCCCAGGAAGCTCAGCGAGTCTCGGGTTCGCTGCAAAATCTGGTGGGCGTCGCCCGCGACCTATTGACTTCAGTGGAACGATTCCGAGTCGAAACCACCGATCACGACTAGCGATCGGCGCGGTTAACGGGATGGGGCGTGGTGATCCATGCATCGCGCCCCCCAATGGAACAAGTGCTTTAACAAGAGAAGGCTATCGACCCAGGGAAGGAGTGCTATGCAGCCGGAACAACAGCAGCGAATCATGGGCTACTTCATTGAAGAAGCCAAAGATCATCTCAATACGATCGAGCGTGGTTTGCTGAATCTGCAAAGCACGATCGAAGATTCGGAGATGGTGAACGAAGTGTTTCGGGCCGCCCACTCGGTCAAAGGGGGGGCGGCGATGCTTGGCATCACGGCGATCCAGCATACTTCCCATCGGCTCGAAGACTATTTCAAGATTCTCAAGGAAACTGAGGGGATTCGGGTCGATCAGCGATTGGAATCGCTGCTGCTCCGGGTGTTTGACAACTTGCAGGAGCTGCTAGAACAGCTGCAAGGGCCGTTTGGTTTGACCGAAGAAGCCTCTAGTGCGGCGATGGCCGGGATTGAACCCGTGTTTGGCGAGATTGAGCAACATC
>JANMIS010000296.1:0-1404 GCA_031375925.1 Synechococcales cyanobacterium OTE_70_concoct_197_sub | reverse complement strand
GGGTACAAGTCACCGAGTTGCTGCCTCAAATAAAAGCTACGACTCAAACCAACTGCATGTTCGCCCGAAATAACGCCGCGGTATTCGATGACCTTTTCGAAAATTCGGTCGGCAATCCGCTGCATCTTTAGCACGTCTTCGGAGGCGTGCGGGTCGAGAAAGGGCCTCAAATGCAAATGTCCGTGGGCCGCATGCGCGAACAAAGTACCCGTCACACGATCCGCCTTGAGAATATTTTGCATCTCTACCAAAAACTCAGGCAAGCGATCGGGCGGTATGGAGATATCCTCGACAAATGGCAGTGGACGCGAGGAGCCTCGCAGCCGATACAATCGCGGAATCACGCGTCGACTCAGTTTCCAAATGAAGTCCCTTTCCGCGTCGTCGACAATAATGCGTGTATGCTGCGTCGACGGGGCGCGTCGAACAATACGTTGAACCAGAGTCCCCAAGCTGCTGCGAACCTCAGCCACATCGTTTCCCTGTTGCTCGATCAAAAGGAGCGCTTCGGCTCCTCGTGGCAACATCGATTCATAACGTGGATCTAACTCCCTAGCGATTTCGATCAAACGCCGGTCCATCAAATCGCACGCAGCCACGTTGTCCCTACGAGCATCCAACGCGGCGCGGGCCGCCATTTCTAGTTTTTCAAAGAACATCAGCACGACACCGCGCGCGCCAGGCAAAGGCTCCAGTTTGACGGTAGCCTCGGTCAAGATCGAAAGCGTTCCCTCGGCTCCTGACTGCAATCTAGCCATATCGACCTGATCATGATCGAAGGCAGACTCTAATCGATAGCCACAGCCCCGGGCCACGCCACGCCACGGAGGCGACTTGGTAATGCCGCGATTCGTCCAAAGGAGTTGGCCTATTTCGGAGACCAAGTTGTTTAATTTAGCATTGTCGGTTGTTGGAATTCGCCAAGGGGTCTTCGCAAGTGTGACCTGATCGCCGTCTGCCATGACGCACTGCGCCGACATCAAAGTGGCGCCCGCTGTGCCATATCTCAAAAAGTGGCTCCCAAGGGTATCGATCGCCAGCACGCTGCCAATCGTCGTCACGGCCCGAGTGGGCGGATCCGGACCAAAGACCAATCTATCCTTTGCCAACATGCGGTTCATATCCGCCAACGCTAATCCAGGCTGCACTCGAGCAACTCGGTTTTCAACGTCCACATGCAGCATACGCCTCATGAACCGGGAAAAGTCCAAGACGATTCCAGGCCCCAATGATTGGCCAGCCAACCCAGTCCCTCCACCCCGTGGAAACAAAGGCAACGAGTTTTCGGCTGCGTATTTGACGCATTGCGTTACATCATTGGCGTGCCGCGGTCGAACCACCGCTAACGGTGCAATCTCGTAAATGCTTGCGTCACTGGCATACAATTGAGTACGAAGTGGATGG
>JANMIS010000200.1:0-4615 GCA_031375925.1 Synechococcales cyanobacterium OTE_70_concoct_197_sub | reverse complement strand
GGCAAGTAATTCTGGGTGCACTCAGCCTGAAGAATAGCTTAGCAAGAATGAGTTTTAGAGAAATGAACATATTTAGCGCTGTGAATACCATTGGGAAAGTTTATGAGAAAATTCATGACTCAGTAGAGGCTTATAATACAGAAGCCACGATTGCTAATGATATCTCTAAAATTGGAGAGCGCGTTGTCGAAATCCTCAATAATGTGGATGGCATAGCTACCGCTCATAGCAGAGATTTTCGTCGCGCTACGCCATTATTTACTCTTCGTGATGGAACTCTTTTAAAAACATTTAGAAATCCCGCACAAGTTGATCATGTCTTTGTAGCTGATAGCCAAGGGAATATGCTGTTTGGTGGTTTCGTCTTTTGGAAGAGTCAAGAAAGTTTGCAAAAAGCGATCGCAGAAATCAAACAGGAGCTTTCATAGCTAATTGTTGCGACCAAGAACCTTTCTGCATAGATTTCTAGATCCCTTTATGCTCGGCTTACTATGCTCGGCTTACTATGTTCGGCCTACCATGTACACATAAGTCTAATCAAATCCGGATCGTAGGAACCTAGACTCGCTAAAACTTTGAGTCTTTGTTAACAGTTCTCAATGAACAAGGATTATTGAGAATGAACTTACTTTTTGAAACCTGCTCTGAGTGGGGATTACAGAAGTTGTAGCTAGATTCAATAGACTGTGTGTACACGGTAGCCATACTCGACTGGTACGAAAAACAACGCCAACTCAACCAACCCAAAACTTACACGCCTGCTGAACTCAGCGCCATGAACCGGAAGTTTTTCCTGTGGTTTTGCGTGGGGATTGCGTTGGTCTTGACCGGTCGAAGATCATCGTACTTCTGATTGCTTGGCTGAAGAAATGAGAGATTGAATTGAGAATTGAGAATGTTGAATTGAGAATGGGAAGAGAGGGGAATTTGGATGCGGGGACGATCGATCACTACGATCGATCGGGAATCACAATCTCAGCCTTCCCTATATCAATTAACGCCTGATGACGTTCCAAAAAATCCATTCCTAACAACCCACTAATCACTGCACTGGGTGGCAAATCCAACGCAACTACCGGAAAATCAGCCACATTTTGTCCCAAACAACTAAAGCGATCGACCTTTATCAACGGAACCTCCATCACCCCATTCGCCGCCGAAATTTTCACCCGTCGATCGGGCTTGTCATAACCCATCTCCCTTAAGAATCCCACAGGCAACACCGTATAAGTTGCCCCCGTATCGACCAGCAACCGAATCGACTGATAAATCCCGTCCGTATCCGCCACAACCGCCTTCAGCATCAATAGTTTTCCGTAACGCTGCAATTGATATCGTTGCTTCAGGCTCATAAAATCGCCACAAAATCCTCAGGCAAATCACCCATATACTCGATCGAAGCTGAATGTCCTTTCGATACCGAAAGCGCTCGATAAATTATCTCTGCATTGGTCGAATGTGCCCAAACTTCCCCTTCGATCACTTCCAAGTTTTCATCAAGCATAGGATTCACGATCAAAACCCATTCACCTTCATAGCGTTGTCTAATTTCTTCCAGCCGCAAAGGCTTAAATTCTAAAACATCTGCTGTCATAGTAACCTCACAGACATAACTCCTATTCAAACTCTAATCTCACTGCCCTTTCAGTATATCCGATAATCGATCGCCGAGATCTACAAAACTCCGATCGACCATCTCCTCTTCGCCCTTCGCACCCTATTGTCGCCACTTGCCCACCTTCAGAAAAAACTCAAGATTAAACCATTGTGGTTTTGGTTTTGCGTAGGGATTGCGTTGGTCTTGACCGATCGAAGATCATCGTATTTCTGATTGCTTGGCTGAAGAAGTGAGACAAGGGAACTTGAATGCGGGGGCGATCGAACTTGCTGGATTAATACGATCGACCTTTTGCCCCTATTTGCTATACTGAGCAGTAGTTTCATCAGTCAACATCCATGAAAGAAACCACCATCCAACTTCCTGATACACTTCTGCAATCAATCGAACTTCTCACAAATGAAACCGGAATTACCTTCGATCGATTGATTCAAAGTGCGATCGAATCTTATCTCCAACAACAAAACCCGCTTCCACCTTCGATCGGCATGGGCAACAGCGGTCTCGTTAATCTCTCCGAACAAACTCACGACCTACTATGGCAAGACTCACAGCACTAGCCGATACAAGTGGGATCATTGCCCTACTCGATCGCAGCGATCAGCATCATCAAGCCGCCATCCAAATCTTCCAAACCCATCGTCTGATTGTCCCATCCACTGCATTATTACCCGAAATTGATTACCTGACACCAACCCAAAACTTACACCGCTGACGAACTCAGCGCCATGAACCGAAAGTTTCCCTATGGTTTTGCGTGGGGATTGCGATCGTATTTTTGATGAACAATCGTTGAGCCGTTGGCGTAGCCTCCCTTGGGAATCGTCCTTACTTTTTCAAGAACATACGATTGCCCAATAAGATTGAAATGAGGTGCGATCGATCGTAGTAGTCCTAATTTGTTCCACTTTGTCCAGTAATATGTTGCATCACAATATCAAACTTTCGATTTAGTTCTTTAATTTTACCTTCAAGCCGATCGAACCGCTGATTGACAATGTTCCCCAATGCAATTTTTTCCAATGCATCAATTTCATCATAGACCCGATCGCACGGCGCAGAGATCTATGAAACGATCGTTCGGTCCCAAGTCGCTGAGTATCACGATCGGTATTGATGCGATCGGTCAGATCCTAGTTGTGGTTTACAATTGGCGTAGAAACGAGATTCGACTGCTTTCTGCCCGCAAAGCCGACCGATCGGAACGTCAACAATACCTGAAGAAATAACCATGGACCCGAACTACGACTTTAGCCAAGGCAAACGAGGATCAATAGATCCACTCCCAGCAGGCAAAACACGAATTACCATTCGACTCGATGACGATATTTTAGACTGGTTTCGAGAACAGGTTAACCTTGCAGGCAGTGGAAATTATCAAACACTGATCAATTATGATTAAAGTTCTCCATCTTTCAGATATCCATATGGGAAGCGGCTATGTCCATGGCCGTCTGAATCCTAAAACAGGTCTGAACACCCGCTTTGAAGATTTTGTCCAAACGTTGTCGTTTTGCATCGATCGGGCCATCAGTGACTCCGTGGATTTGGTCCTATTTGGCGGCGATGCTTTCCCGGATGCGGTGCCTGCGCCTTATCTTCAGCAGGCATTTGCAAAACAGTTTTGTCGATTGAGTGCAGCGGGCATTCCAACCGTCCTGCTGGTGGGCAATCATGATCAGCATTCCCAAGGGGCGGGTGGGGCGAGTTTGTCGATTTATCGATCGTTGGGCGTCCCGAACGTTATTGTTGGGGATACGCTGGCGACCTATCGCATTGAGACCGTTTCGGGTCCATTGCAGGTAATCACGTTACCTTGGCTAAACCGATCGACGCTCATGAGTAAAACCGAAACCGATGGTTTGTCTATGCTGGAAGTGAGTGAAGTGTTACTCGATCGGTTGCGGGTTGCATTAGAAGGTGAAATCCGACAGCTTGATCCTGGCATTCCCCATATTTTACTGGGGCATCTCATGGCCGATGCCGCAACCTTTGGTGCAGAGAAGTTTTTAGCAGTGGGAAAAGGGTTTACGGTTCCGTTGAACATTTTGACGCGGGACTGTTTTAATTATGTGGCGTTAGGCCATGTGCATAAGCATCAAATTCTGTGTGAAAATCCGTTGACGATTTATCCCGGTAGCATTGAACGGGTGGACTTCAGTGAAGAGAAAGAACCCAAAGGATTTGTCATTGTAGAGTTTATGCCTGAACTCGATCGATTCAAAACAAGCTATGAATTCTGCGAGGTTCCGGCCCGATCGTTCTGCACGATTGAAACCAATCTTTGCGACTCGACGATGCCGCAGGATGATTTGCTGATGGCCATTCACCGATCGGACATTCAAGATGCGGTAGTGCGATTGATTTATCATTTACGCCCGGAACAGGTGGAGCTGATTCAAGATCTGGGCGTGCGCGATGCCCTAGCTGCTGCCCATAGCTACACGATTCAAGCGGACTTGGTGACCAAAGTGGCCCGATCGCGCTTGCCAGAACTGGGTGTGGGCGCGACTATTACACCGATCGAAGCCCTGCAAGCTTATTTAACCAACCGCGAAGATCTGCGAGATTTGGAATTGCCCATTTTAGAGGCGGCCCGATCTTTAATGGGAGACGAGCAAGGCGTGATGTTTGGATCAAGTGGTAACCCGACCTTTGGAATTGAGGTGCCTGGACCAGAATCCGAGGGGTTGGATCGGGTGATGGGTGAGATCGAGGAGCCGACCGTGCAGTTGAGGTTGTTGTGAATCAAACCATTCGGCCTCTTTCTCTAGATGTCATTCATCGCATGGCAGCGGGCGAAGTGATTGATTCTGCGGCGGCGGTCGTGCGGGAGCTGGTGGAAAATGCGATCGATGCAAAGGCAACCCGAATTGTCATTTATCTATGGTTAGATCAATGGAAAATTCATATCATTGATAATGGTCAGGGGATTACTTATGAGAATTTAAAAACGATCGCACTTCCCCACACTACCAGTAAGATTTCACAGCAAGC
>JANMIS010000190.1:0-8130 GCA_031375925.1 Synechococcales cyanobacterium OTE_70_concoct_197_sub | reverse complement strand
GGGCAGCTCGATCGATCGTTGAAGGTCATCACGGAAGATACGATCGTGTATCGGGTTCCGGATGAGTTGGCACAAATTCTTGAGATTCTGGCGGGGGTTTTAAAGAAAACACAGGACGATCGAATCTAAAACTTGCTGCATTCAGATTCGAGAAACCGAACTGTTGTTTAATAGAGAGATGTAAATCAATTGCGTTCCCCATCACCCAATCTCGTCTAAAACCACGGTTCCACCTTCGTAAAAATCAATGCTCAAGTTCAAATTCTTTAGTAACGATTGACCGTTCCGTACATTATTGCGCCGTCCTAACTAACGTTCCACCCACGGCATAAACGGCATTGAATCCGATGCGTTCACCCCACAGGGCGGCTCCTGGATGCTTTGCCTGAAGCTTCAAACCAATTTCGACTAAATCATTTCCAATTTCATAATCCCCCGTTTCGATATCAATAGAGATTAGTTTCCCGATGTTCTCGGGCGTCTCAACTTGGGCAGAAAGTCCCTGCTCGTAGAGTTCTTGCCCTCTTTTTGCGACTTCATCACGGGTAAATCTAGGATGAGGCATCAGATATTTCTCCCTCAATTATTGTAGATAACTAAACTAACTATAATACGTCCCAGTCCGATCGCCCAATTCGATACAACACATGTTCCCGCAATGGATGACCGATCGGAACATTCGGGTGATCAAAATTTTTGCCTGTATTGTGCATCTTTAGCCGTTTCATCACAGCCTGCGATCGTAGATTTTGCGTTGCCGTAAACGATACAATTTCTGATAGCGCCAGCGTTGTAAATCCAAACTGGAGTGCTACCTGAGCTGCTTCGGTCGCATATCCTTGCCCCCAAAAATCATAGCCCAACCGCCAACCCACTTCGACGCCGGGAGAGAAAGGTAATTTCACCAAAGGCTCATGTAATCCGACGAATCCAGCACATCGACCACACGCTTTAACCTCCACAGCCCATAGTCCCCAACCCCTTTCTGCAATCAATCCCTCAATTTTCGATGCTAACGCATTGCTCTCGTCTAAGGTCAGTGGGCTTGGGAAATATTCCATCACCCTGACATCCGCACTCATTGCAGCAAATACGGGATAATCCTCCGATCGCCATTGCCGAAGCTTCAGCCGATCGGTTTCCAGTTCATAAATCATGATAGATACTTTAAAAATCGCCCCCAACCTCCAATCCTGGAGAAACATCAATTTCCGAAGCCCCCAGAATTGGGGGTTGGGGGCGGTTCGTCAGGATTGATTATCACACCTTTAGCTGCTTTGCCTCTAGCGTTTCCACACGACTTTTCAGAGTTTGGTTATCTTTCTTAAGAGTATCGAGTTCCTCGCGCAATTGCTTGACCGAGGCATCGCTGCCGGACTTGCTCTGGACCCGCTGAATCGCTTCTTCGGCCATGCGTTTTACTCGGCCATCAGGGAGCGCTACAAATGTACTCAGCAATGGAATCGCTTTTGTTGTTTCCATTTGTCCTAGTGCTGCAATAACTGCAACCTGAGTGAGGAAAAAACGATCGCGTGCCAGTTCCCTTAAGCGATTTAAAATCTGCTCCAATTGCGTCGAAGTCTGACCTGTAGAAATCGATCCCAAAGCCCGAATCGCTGCTAGACGCAATGCCTGGGGTACCTTGGGTTGGGTGTATTCTTGCAGGATTTCTAACGCGGCAACCGAAGTCTTCATCCGGCTAAGGGCCGTAATCGCACCCGATCGCACCACCTGATTCCAACCATCCCGCGTTTCGAGAACTGATTTTAAAATCGCCAATACCTCAGTTTCTTCTGGGGCATCGGGCAATCCAGACATTGCAAAGGTTCCAAGGGCAGCAATTGCATTGGATTCCGTGTAGTAGCTAGGATCTCCCGCTTCTACCACAGCTTTGACCGCTTGATAGGCGGTTGCAGTCTTTTGTTCAGCTAGAGCGACCACAACTGCACGACGAACACGAGCCTCAGGATCTTTCAATGCATTGATTAAAACAGCATCTGTTTGATCTAGTTTAATGGTGCCGATCGCCTCTACAATTTCCAATCGCACACCCCAAAATGCTTCTGTAGTCAGCGCTTTTTCCAAAGTTTTTAATGCTTCGAGATTGCCCTTTTTCGCGATTGCAGCCGCAGCATGAAGACGGGAAAGGCAGTCTGGATCTTGATTCAGTTGAGCGCTGAGTTCTGGGAGCGGGTAATCCAACTCAACAGTTTTTAGTGTGTTATTCCCTACATCAAAACTGACAAAATCAGGTTTGCTTTCCAGTGGAAAATAGAAGGCTTGGTCTCGTTGGTGAATGCGGACGGTAAATGATTGACTTACGCCGTTGGTTGTGAAGGCGATCGGAATCTTCAAGTCAAATAAACCTTCTGTTTTTCCGTCTGCCACTTGCGTTTGCGTCACTGCAACTTTAGCCAGATTAGAATCATTATCCCAACTGTAATTTACTTTATAGTCTGGATGTCCACCTCGGTACACATATTGGTCAAATAAGAATGTCAAGTTTCGGCCCGTCGTCTTCTCTACAGCCCGAAGCAAGTCAATAGTTTCAACGGTATTGTGGGCATTGTCTTTGAGGAATGTTGCGATCGTTTTGAAAAATAATTCATCGCCCAATTCGACGCGCATCATGTGATAAACGCAGGAGCCTTTTTCATAGATATGTCGATCGTAGAGTTCGATCGCTTCCCGGTATACATGCGTCACCAAAGGCCGACGGTAGCGGCTGCTATCTTCATCGAGATATTCTCGCGCCTGGCCCAGCCAGTAGTAACGCCCCAAATCACTGTCATATTCATGGGTCAACCACAGCACTTCTGCATAGGTTGCAGCCCCTTCTTTGATCCAAGCATGGGACCAATGCTTAATTACCACCAAATCTCCAAACCACTGATGCGCCAATTCATGGGCTACCAGGGTTTCACTGCGAAGGTTATCGATTGCAGCCCGTTCATCCAGCAGGCAGCGATCGGTCAACAGCGTCGTGGAGGTGTTTTCCATGCCGCCGAAGATGAAGTCATCGACGCAGACTTGGGCGTACTTGGGATAGGCGTAGGAATAGCCATAGGTTTGGCTATAGAACTCGACCATACGCGGGGTTTTGCCCATGGTGAGGCGGGCGGAGTCTTCTTTGCCTTTTTCAACGTAGTAGGTAATGTCTTTGCCATTCCATTCGTCGCGAATTTCGCTGAATTCACCCACCGCTAGCGTCATTAAGTAAGTCGGATGAACTTCGGTTTGAATCCAGTGATAAATCTTGGAATTAGCTTTGTCTTCGACACTATGAAGTGAACCATTAGAAACAGCGATAAAACTACTGGGAACTTCGACCCGAATTTCAGAACTAGCAAGTTGGCCGGGATAATCAAAGCAAGGAAACCAATACCGTGAATCCTCGTCTTCGCCTTGTGTCCAGACCTGCACAGGCTTGTTGGGTTCGTGTTCTGTTGGATGTACAAAGTACAATCCCCGATCGGGTTTATCTAATTTATATACAATTTCAATTGTAACAACTTGGTCAACCACTAAAGCATTAGTCAGCGCGATCGAAATTTGTTTGCCATCATAACTATATTTTTGTGATTCTCCGGATAAACCGATCGAGATTATTTCAAGATCCACTGCGTCCATTACAATCGAGGTAATCCCATTACGAATCGGATTAAGTGTGGTAACACAGGTTCCGGTACAGATTTGATTGGGGATATCGAGCTTGAGGTCTAGGGCGATATGGGCGACTTGACCATAGCGATCGGGATTATATTGTGGCTTGGCACCGGGAAGTTCAAAGGATTTAGATTTGGGTGAGCCGAAGGCGAGTTGAGACATGGGCAGAGCTTTGGAGGGTGGTTTGATTTGAGCGATCGTACCATTTCTCTGAGGGTGGTAGCCTCACCAAACCCACATCGTTCGGGCATCACTGCATGTTAGAGACATCGTATTAATCACTCCATGAGTATTAAGCAATTAATATGGTGTTGGGACTTTCGTTATTGCGGTATTGGGTCCATTTCGGAATTTTGGTGTAAAATCATGTGGCTTCTAAAAAAGAAGTTTGGAGAGGTGGCAGAGTGGTCGAATGCGTCCGACTTGAAATCGGATGTACGCAAGTACCGTGGGTTCGAATCCCACCCTCTCCGTTTTTAGGTTCAGCCTATACGTTACGTCATGTAACGGATTTCCCATAAATCTTGTCTTCCCACTTCTGAAAACTCCCGAAAGTAGATAAACTACTATTAGAATTCTAAAAAGATAGCCCTTAAAAACATCTCCTATGAGCGTAGTAAGCCAAGTTATTCTCACAGCCGACGATGAGCTGCGGTATCCTACCAGCGGTGAACTCAAGAGCGTGCAAGAGTATTTCCAAACCGGAACCCAGCGTACGCGCATTGTTTCGACGCTTTCAGAAAATGAGAAAAAAATCATTGATGAATCCGTTAAGAACCTTTGGAAGGTCCATCCTGAATATATCGCCCCCGGAGGTAATGCCTTCGGCGGACGAGAACGCTCTCTCTGCATCCGTGACTACGGTTGGTATCTTCGTCTCGTGACTTACGGAGTCCTTGCGGGTGACAAAGACCCGATCGAATCGATCGGTCTCGTCGGCGTCCGGGAGATGTACAACTCTCTTGGCGTTCCTGTCCCCGGTATGGTAGATGCAATCAAATGCCTTAAGACGGCCTCTTTGGATCTGCTAAGCGATGGCGATGCTGCGGCCACAGCGCCCTACTTCGACTTTATTATTCAGGCCATGTCGTAGCCTAAATTTGGGCCATCCATTTCGAGTTTTGCCACCTAGTTAGAGCACTCAGCCGCTATTTAGCGCTGGGTGCTTTTTTCATTGTGATTCTTAACAATAACAATCTGGTCAGTCGGTTCGTGGGAGATCTACACTGGGCAAGCTATGGCAATCAACAAAGTATCCGTCAGTGCATTCGTCAGTGCAGCGCCTTACCAAGGTCGTCGCAGGTCTGCTGATCTCCCGTTCTCCTTGATCAATTCCTATGTTCTCTAAGAGCTATCCCGCTGGATCCCTTAAAAGCATCTCCATCCGATCGTTGCGCTATCACAGCCACCCGCTTACGCGCCTACTTCGAGATGGACTGGTGCCAACATTACAGTCCATTACCATCCTCACCCTTGGACTGTGTTTGGTGTCCTTAATTCCGCATTTGAGCGCTCGACTCGACCTTTCGGGTCCAGAACCTACCTCTAAAAGTCACCAGAATTAATTCAGATCTTCAAGCCTCTGTTACAAAACTTAACTTCAATCTGAGAAATGTAAAATTTTGTGGTGATCATTTGAGTTTATATTCGCGCAACTGTTACAAGATCGTAATACAAGTAATCTTCTTTATATCAAGTTGTTTCAGTTGCTCAGCCTGTTTCAGCCTTCGTCTGTAGCTTCGTGGTTTAATAAACGTTACGATCGTTGAGCTTCACACTCTCTCATCAAAAATATGTGAAGAGAGTTCTGTAAAGTCTTGCGTAATGGTCCTGACCCACGAGGCTGAGTCCTTGCGGTTAAGAAACCGATCGTCGAACACTGATTATTGAAGAGAACAAGCATCGAAGGAGTCTGCACCGCATGTTCACTTACACTAAGCCAACCGTCCGCCATATCAAGCCAGAGAACCTCAGCGGTCGATCGCTTGTCAAGGTTGTGTACGTGGTGCTGGAGCCGCAATACCAGAGCGCCATTTCTGCGGCTGTAAGATCCATCAACGCCAAACACTCCGACATTGCGATCGAGATTAGTGGCTACCTGATCGAAGAGCTACGGGACAATGGCAACTACGAGGATTTCAAGCGTGATGTCGCTGAAGCCAATATTTTTATTGCTTCCCTGATTTTCCTAGAAGACTTGGCGGACAAAATCGTCGCCGCCGTTGAGCCAATTAAAGACAAGCTCGACGTCTCAGTGGTCTTCCCCTCGATGCCCCAGGTGATGCGCCTGAACAAAATGGGCAGCTTCTCCCTCGCTCAAATCGGCCAATCCAAGAGCGTCATTGGCAGCTTCATGAAGAAGCGCAAAGAGAAGTCGGGCGCGGGTTTCCAGGATGCGATGTTGAAGCTTCTGCGGACCTTGCCGACGGTGCTGAAATTCTTGCCTATGGAAAAAGCGCAAGATGCTCGCAACTTTATGCTGAGCTTCCAGTATTGGCTGGGCGGCAATGAAGAAAATCTAGAGAATTTCTTCTTGATGTTGGCGGACAAATACGTCTTCAATGGCAAAGACCAAAAGCGATCGGACAACGACGAAATCGCCGAGTTTTCCTACGCTGAACCCATCACTTACTTGGATATGGGCATCTGGCATCCCCTTGCGCCTAGCATGTATGACGATGCAAAGGAGTATCTGAACTGGTATGCCTCGCGCCGAGACTTGCCTGATACGCAGCGTAAAGGCGACTGCCCCACGATCGGCCTCGTCATGCAGCGGACCCATATTGTCACAGGTGATGACGCTCACTATGTCGCCATGGTGTCAGAGTTTGAAGCCATGGGTGCGCGGGTCATTCCCGTCTTCGCAGGTGGGCTGGACTTTTCAAAACCTGTCGAGGCGTATTTCTTCGAGCCGATTAATAAGCAGGAAGCGATCGTTGATGCCGTGGTATCGCTCACTGGATTTGCGCTAGTGGGCGGCCCTGCTAAGCAAGATCATCCAAAGGCGATCGAATCACTGAAAAAGCTCAATCGTCCTTATATGGTGGCGTTGCCATTAGTCTTCCAAACCACGGAAGAGTGGCAGGATAGCGATCTCGGGCTACATCCGATTCAAGTTGCATTGCAGATTGCCTTGCCTGAACTAGATGGCGCGATCGAACCGATCGTCATGTCCGGTCGTGACGGCTCCACTGGGAAATCTATCACCCTACAGGATCGCGTTGAGACCATTGCAAAACGGGCGCTTAAATGGGCAAATCTACGTCGTAAAAAGCAAGCCGAGAAAAAAGTTGCTATCACCGTCTTCAGCTTCCCACCGGATAAAGGAAACGTTGGGACGGCGGCTTACCTGGACGTATTTGGGTCCATTTACAAAGTCCTCGAAGGCTTGAAGGGTGACGGCTACACCGTTGGAGATCTACCTGAAGACTCCAAAGCATTGATGCTGGAAATCCTGCACGATGCCGAAGCGCAATATAGCAGCCCGGATCTGAA
Organism: Synechococcales cyanobacterium OTE_70_concoct_197_sub; assembly: GCA_031375925.1. Classification (GTDB taxonomy): domain Bacteria; phylum Cyanobacteriota; class Cyanobacteriia; order Leptolyngbyales; family Leptolyngbyaceae; genus JAAFJU01. Next base: position 969 of record JANMIS010000190.1, on the reverse strand, counting down.
CGTCGCCTATCGCATGTCTGTGGAAGAATATGAGCGCCTAACGCCTTACCACACACGCCTTCACGACTCCTGGGGACCTGCTCCGGGCCATCTGAATACTGACGGTCAGAACTTGTTAATCTTCGGAAAACAGTTTGGTAACGTCTTCATTGGCGTTCAACCGACCTTTGGGTATGAAGGCGATCCGATGCGGTTGCTGTTTAGCCGATCGGCCAGTCCACATCACGGGTTTGCGGCTTATTACACCTATTTAGAGCGTGTTTTTGACGCAGATGCCGTTTTGCATTTTGGCACCCACGGATCACTAGAGTTTATGCCGGGTAAGCAAATGGGTATGTCGGATACCTGCTATCCCGACAGCTTAATTGGTTCTATTCCAAACCTTTACTACTACGCCGCAAATAACCCGTCTGAAGCGACGATCGCAAAACGCCGATCCTACGCTGAGACGATTTCCTACCTGACACCGCCTGCGGAAAATGCTGGGCTGTACAAAGGTTTGAAGGCATTGGGTGAACTGATTGCTTCGTACCAAACTCTGAAGGATGGCGGGCGAGGCGTTCAGATTGTTGACTCCATCATGGATCAAGCGCGCATCTGTAATTTAGATAGAGATGTGAAGTTGCCGGAAGCGAGTTCTGCGGAATTGAGTCAGGATGAGCGCGATACGATCGTCGGCAAGATCTACATCAAGATCATGGAAATCGAATCGCGGCTTCTGCCTTGCGGTTTGCACACCATTGGTAAACCACCGACGGCTGATGAAGCGATCGCCACCTTGGTGAATATTGCGAGTCTCGATCGTGAGGAAGACGGCATTCTCAGCTTGACCCGTGTGATTGCTAACAGCGTCTATCGTGACATTGATGAAATCTTCAAGAACAGTGACCTTGGTGTTCTCAAAGATGTTCAACTGCTGAATGATATCAACGCTGCTAGTCGTGAAGCCGTGACTGCCATGGTGCGGGC
>JANMIS010000138.1:0-5082 GCA_031375925.1 Synechococcales cyanobacterium OTE_70_concoct_197_sub | reverse complement strand
TAAAGTTCTTCCATTACATCAATGACCCGATCGCGGTAAGCCGAGTCTTTCATCGTGCCAGCTGATTTACACAGTGTTAGACGAATCTTGAATATAGATTAGCATCTATATCTGGAGATGCTAATGTCGCATACGGCACTAGAGTCTGTCAACATCCTGACGAAACAACGATGGGGGACTTAGATTTACTATAAAATTGCGATCGATGCTAAGAGGCGAAATCATGATAACTCTGTTACCGCTAACCACTGAAACGCTATGGGCAATCATTAGAGAAACGGTTGATGATGAGGCCGTGAATCACATGGTATGGCATTATTTAGGCTATGAGCAAAACGCTGAAACCCAGGAATGGTCGATCGCTGACCCAGATTGGGCAGAGGCGTATCCCGTTCCGCCCAACTTTATCGAAAGCCGTCCTGCGACTGTGAAACTAACGCGATCGATTCCTCCTGAAAACAAACAGCTACTCAAAACCAAACTCGGCTTTGAAGGCTACAGCATCAATGAACTGATTCCTCGCAAAACTCGCCGAGCTACAATGGTCAACTGGCTGTTGAGCTATGCTGTAATTCACCATTTATCATTGGATTAGTCCTACTCAAATGAGTTCCTACGATTGGTTGCAACAGTCTCTCAATACCATTCATAAAGCAGGTTGGTACCGATCGCCACGCACCATCACCTCCGCCCCCGGACCTTGCATTGAACTGGACGGCCACTCTTATCTCAACTTCTCCAGCAATGACTATCTGGGATTAGCCAACGACCCTAGGCTCAAAGCTGCGGCCATTCAAGCCATTCAGGACTACGGCACAGGCGCAACGGGTTCGAGATTGGTGACAGGCGATCGGCCCTTACATCACGAACTCGAACGATCGATCGCACAACTCAAAGGCACCGAAGACGCATTGGTTTTTAGTTCTGGCTATAGCGCAAACATTGGAACGATCGCCGCTTTAATGGGCAAACGAGATTTGATTTTAAATGATCAATACAATCATTCCAGTCTGCGCAGTGGTAGCGCAATCTCTGGCGCAACTTGTTTGGATTATCAGCATTGCAATGTAGATAATTTAAAACTGCAATTAGAAACGCACCGATCGCAATATTCCCGCTGTTTGATTTTGACCGATAGCGTTTTTAGTATGGACGGCGATCTTGCGCCTTTAAGTGAAATATTAGATTTAGCTGATCAATTTGATTGTATGGTCTTAGTCGATGAGGCCCATGGAACTGGGGTTTTGGGGGCATCGGGTTCGGGTGGCATTGAAGCCTGCGGTTGTCGCGATCGGCCCGTCATTCACATGGGGACTTTAAGCAAGGCCATTGGGTCTCTCGGCGGCTATGTGGCAGGTTCTGCAACGCTAATTGATTTTCTTAGAAACCGTGCCCCAAGCTGGATCTATACCACTGCACTTTCCCCAGCCGATACTGCCGCTGCGATCGTTGCCATCCAAATTATTCAGAGTGAACCCGATCGTCGCGATCGGCTTTGGCAAAACATTACCCACCTTCAAACCCACCTCGCCCAAGCCAACATTAAATCATTGCCCTCCGACTCCGCCATTGTCTGCATTCCGCAACCCACGGTACAGGATGCAGTAGCTCTCAGCCAACACCTCCAAAGCAAAGGCATCTTCGCCCCCGCCATTCGCCCCCCTACTGTCCCCACCAGCCGTCTGCGCCTCACCCTAATGGCCACCCACAGCATTGACCAAATCAACTCACTCTGCACGGCTCTTCAGTTGTCTTAAAAGAGCATCACATAAAAAACTTGTGATTACACAATGCCATAGTAGATCATTAAACGATCGCCACCACCACAAGCTTATCGATCGAAATCATTCAGGGATTACGATCGGTTGTTAATCTATAGAGACTGTCAAAACAGATTAATCCCATACTACAGCGTAAATCTAGCGTAAATTTTATGAATCTAGCCATCACAATTGTCCAAACCGTTATTCGGAGCCTGCTTTCTATCCTGCTTCTAGGAACCTCCGCCCGCTTTTTCATCAACACCTACAACACTACATCCCAGGAAAAACGAGCGATTCTCCCCGTTGTTGATAGCATTGCCGTTAACAATGGTTATGGTCAAATTAAAAACTACCCGATCGTCATTTTAGAAACCCCCAACCAAGCCCCCCGATCGCTTTCGGTGTCAGGATTATATTGGAATGAACAATACGCGAAGGGCGATTATATTTTAGTTCGATACAATCCAGAACGGCCCACAGGAATTCGAGTAGACACCTTAACCAGTAACGTCATGACTTGGGCATTTCCGGTTGCTGCGGGACTTCTCGGCCTACTGTTCATCCCCACCGTCAAACAATTCAAACAAAGCTTAAATTCAAACAAAGCTTAAAATCCTCAAAAATCTAAGCTCAATAAAATACGTCATTAAAAATTCTACAGTGGCATTCAATATAAGCATCCACTCTCGCAACTATTAACTTATGCACTCATTTTATAAATTTAGCTGTTGAAACTGGTATCTTTTAAAATATCAACTCATAGAATATTTCGTATAAATTCATTTAATATACATTTCTATCATTACAGTCGAGGTCACTGTAAAGCGTTTTATGAAACGAATTTTGGTCATCGATAACGAACCCTATATTCAGGAAGTTGCACAGATCTGCCTCGAAACCATCGCCGGGTGGACCGTCGATATCGCTAGCTCTGGTCTAGAGGGTCTCCAGATTGCCCTTCAAAGTCGGCCTGATGCCATTCTATTGGATGTCATGATGCCAGAAATTGATGGACTCACCACCTTTACTAACTTACAAAATCATCCTGAAACTCGCGACATTCCCGTGCTCCTCCTCACGGCTAAAGTCCAAGCCTCTGACCTACGCTACTACGCAGATTTTGGCATCACCAACACGATCGCTAAGCCCTTTGATCCCATTCAACTCGCTCAGCAAATCTCTACTGCCCTCGGCTGGGCAGATTAAACTGAATCGATTAGCCCCTTGATATACGGTCTTTTTAGCTAGAAGACAATCTCTAAAACGCTTAACTCACATCATCCCCATGACGCTCATGCAAAACTATTGGCTCTTTGGGATTCTCAAGGCGATCGTTGCTCTTGCCTTTTGTTACACCGCCTTCAAGCTTGCCTCAGAACTCCCTCATCTCCTTTCTCTAGAGAGTTTACAAGCCACCAATCAAAGATTAGAAAAGGAAATTTCCGAACGTCAGCGTCTGGATGACGATCGGAAACAAGCTGAAGAAAAGCTGCAAAAACTCAACAACGAACTCGAAGCCCGAGTCGAAAAAAGAACGCAAGAACTATTGAAAGTCAACCAAATCCTCGAACTCGAACTCAGCGCCCGTCGTCAAGCTGAACAATCTCTACGAGAGGCCCTACAAAAGCTCAACTTCCATGTCGAAAATTCTCCCCTTGGCATCATCGAATGGGATCAAAACTTCCAAGTTTCCCGTTGGTCTTCATCCGCCGAAAGACTCTTTGGTTGGTCAGCAGATGAAGTCGTCGGGAAAAGCCCCACGGAATGGGCGTTTATATTTGAAGACGACTTGCCACTCATCAATGCAACGATCGGAGATCTAACAAACGGCCAAAATAAACAAGTCACCCTTACCAATCGCAACTATCGCAAAGATCGCGCGGTCATTTGTTGTGAATGGTATAACTCTGTGTTGCTGGATGCTAATGGGCAAATGGAGTCCATCCTATCTCTAGTCACGGATGTCACCGATCGTTATCGCATTGAACAAATAAAAAGTGAATTTATTTCCGTCGTTAGTCACGAATTACGAACGCCCCTAACCGCCATTCACGGCTCTCTCAGAATGCTGGCCAGCGGACTGTTAGATCAACAGCCCACCAAACAAAAACGATTAATCGACATTGCCTCCGATAGCACCGATCGACTGGTGCGTTTAATTAACGATATTTTGGACATTGAGCGTATTGAGTCTGGCAAAACCACTCTAGTCAAGCAAAGGTGCTGGATTCCAGATTTATTGACTGCTGCGGTGGATACCGTCCAGAGCTTAAGTGATCAGGCCAACGTGACGATCAAAGTCCAGCCCCTTAACCAATGGATCGAAGTCGATCGCGATCGGATCATTCAGACGCTGACCAATCTTCTAGCCAACGCCATCAAGTTTTCCCAGGCAGATCAGCAGATTGATTTGACGGCGGATCAAGAGGGCAGTGAAGCGTTGTTTCGGGTGAGCGATCGGGGGCGTGGCATTCCGGCGGATAAGATTGACGCTATCTTCGAGCGATTTCAACAGGTGGATTCATCCGATGCCCGTAACCATGAAGGCACAGGACTTGGGCTAGCCATCTGTCGCAGTATTATTCAACAGCATTTCGGGCAAATCTCAGTCCAGAGTCAATTAGGAGAAGGGAGCGTGTTTTCTTTTACATTGCCTCTGCCGATCGAGAAAAATCCCACACCCTTGATCCTCATCTGTGAAAATGGTGAAACTCTAGGCATGACGGCCCATCAATTGAGCCATTCTGTTCGAGAAGCTCACCCTCATAAAAACCTCAAGGTACTTTTAGTCGAAGACGATCGGGATCTAGCAGAAGTCTTAATTACCTCTTTGGGTCATCAAGGAATTAGCATCACCCACGCAACAACCGGATCTCAAGCCATTCAACTCACTCAAGCGATTATTCCCGATTTAATTATTTTGGATTTGATCTTACCCGATCGAAATGGCTTTGCCGTAGTTGATTGGCTACGCCAGCATCAGCAACTGAGAGAGATTTCATTACTAATCTACTCGGCCAGAGATCTAAACTCGTCAGAACAGCAAGAACTTAAGCTAGGCCAAACGGACTTCATTACCAAAAGTCGAGTCACCCCTCACGAATTTGAAGAACGGGTTATGTCGTTACTTCAGGGAGCGTAGTATGAAAATTTTATGTGTTGAAGATGATGCCACCACTGCCGCAGCCATGCAGAGTTTGCTGATGCAGCAGCATTACATTGTCGAAGTGGCCCCCGATGCGGAATGGGCTTGGCAACTACTCCAACAGTTTGAATATGATTTGATTATCTTGGACATTTCGCTTCCAAAGCTCGATGG
>JANMIS010000112.1:0-1158 GCA_031375925.1 Synechococcales cyanobacterium OTE_70_concoct_197_sub | reverse complement strand
CTCAAGATGGTTTAGTTTCGACAGCAGAGGTGTTAACGCAGACCTTTGCTGACATTGAAAGTCTGGCGATCGGGCAGACGTTACCAGGTTTGGCCTGTGGTTTTTATGATCTCGATGCCATGACTCAAGGCTTTCAACGGGGCGATTTAATTATTGTTGCAGGTCGGCCCTCAATGGGAAAAACAAGCGTCGTGCTCAATATTGCTCGTAACGTTGCGTCTTACCATAAGCTTCCCGTTGCTGTTTTTAGTTTAGAAATGTCTCGTGATCAACTGGTTCAGCGTTTGCTTTCGAGTGAAGTTAGGATTGAGAGTAGTCGATTACGGGCAGGTCGCATTAGCGCTCAGGAATGGGAGCCGCTGGCTCACGAAATTAGTAAGCTTTCACAGTTGCCGCTTTACATTGATGATACGCCGAATTTGACGGTGACAGAAATGCGATCGCGCTGTCGTAGACTTCAAGCAGAAAGCGGTGGAGCCTTAGGATTAGTGGTTGTAGATTATCTCCAACTGATGGGCGGTAATAGCGAAAACCGAGTCCAAATGCTCTCGCAAATTACCCGTGGATTGAAGGCATTAGCCCGTGAATTATCCGTCCCGGTGATTGCACTTTCTCAGCTTAGTCGCGGCGTAGAAGCCAGGACTGACAAGCGTCCGATGATGTCGGACTTGAGGGAATCGGGAGCCATAGAACAGGACGCAGATTTGATTATGATGATTTATCGGGATGAGTATTACAACAAAGATACGGTCGATCGGGGAATTGCTGAACTGATTATCAACAAACATCGAAATGGCCCGACCGGAACCGTCAAGCTACTCTTCGAACCGCAGTACACCCAATTTAGAAACCTCTCCCCTTCTAATCGCGAGGTTTAAAAAACACCTGAGAATCCGTTAAACTAAAACACAGGCTAAGGTTGTCGATTTATCAGGATTATAGATGCAGTACGAAGTCTCTTGGGTCAATAGTTTAGCAGAGGTCTCTCCCCAGGAATGGGATGAAATGGCAATGAAATTAAAAACGCCGTTTTTTCAGTGGGATTGGCTGCGAAACATGGAAACCTCTGGCAGCACTACATCTCGGACAGGTTGGTTGCCCAATCATTTGTTAGTCCGATCGTCCGGTCGGCTAGTAGCAGCGGCACCGATGTATATC
>JANMIS010000089.1:0-1662 GCA_031375925.1 Synechococcales cyanobacterium OTE_70_concoct_197_sub | reverse complement strand
CGAGGTCGTAGCGTTTGTTTTGCAGTTGGCCTTTGAGATGGATCAGGGCGACGAGCATCATCAAGCTTTGTTCGACTTCGGTGGAGAGTTGCCAGGAGGCTTCGTAAAGATGCAGGGTCATGCTGCGGAAGTCTTCGGCGAAAGCGTAGGGGTCGGGATTTTTTCCGGCGGGGAGATTTTGTCGGAGTTCGCGGTGTAGAAGGTTTCCTGCGCTCTGGATTAGGGCTGGATGGCCGTTGGTCATTTCGCGGATGCCGTCGCGCAGAGCCGGGGTCATGAGGAAGTTGAGGTCGCCGAGGAGGGCGGCGACTTCGTTGGGGGTGAAGGTTTTGAGCGGTAAAAAGAGGTAGTGGTTGTACCAGGTGGATCCGCCGATTTGGAGTTTTGGGCCGAGTTCGTTGAGCCGTCGAAGGGAGGTGACGACCATGGCGAGGTATTGGCTTTCGCGGGCGTGGGAGCAGAGGTTGCGGCAGTCGCTGACGAAGCTGGCGATCGAGTTTTCGTCGTAGTCCGGCTGGGCCCGAAGGGCTGCATCGTAATCGTCTACTAATAAGATGAGGTAGCGATCGGATTTGCCGACGGCTCTAAGAACTTGGCGGAGTCCGTCTTTGCTGCTGTTGTTTTGGTCTAGGATCAGCTTGGCTTCGGCGACGATCGCGTCATCATCGGTGTAGTCCCGAATCTGAGTTAAGACTTCACGCCAAAATTTTTCTGGGCTGAAGGGCACGGTGTCGAGGCAACTCAGCCGGACCATGACGGCTCCGGTGGGGTCATAGCCGCGTACTCGCCAAGCTTGGGGATCGGCGAGGACATTGAGGAAGGAGGATTTGCCGATGCCGGGACTGCCCCAAACCGCGAGATTTCCTTTACTTGTGATTTGGTCAAAGGCAGTGGCGAGTTCAGCGGTGCGACCGATGAAACGATCGCTTTGGACGGATTGACCAACAGTAAAGGGATTCGGGACCATGACAGGGTGACGGGGAAAGAAGGACCAAGGAGATAGTTCTCAATACTCTTACTTTAGCCTAGGTCCGGAAAGGTGGGTGCGATCGAATCGGGCTGGGTTTTGGGGCACGGCGAGCCATGCCCCTACAGATCCGGGTTCCAGAGTGCGTAGGGGCATGGCCATGCCGTGCCCTCAAACCCAACGAAGAATAGATCAACACTCATTGCATGCCGGGGAGCACTAAACGATCGCCACCTCTCTTTCAGCCTTCTGCATAAGCTGAATGGGCTTGATGCCTGCTTGGTCGAGAATCTGCGGGATTAGATCTTCGCGCTTAATGGCCATGAGGTGAACGCCTTGGCAGAGGCTTTGGGCTAGCTTGACTTGTTCGGCGGCGATCGTCACCCCTTCCTGAAGTGGATCGGTGGCTTTTTCTAGCCGATCGATAATATGCTCTGGAATATTTACGCCTGGAACCGCACGATTAATAAAGCGAGCATTCTTGGCAGATTTGAGGAGGAAAATCCCAGCGAGAATCGGCTTGCCAGCGGGACGGGCGATTTCGGTCATGAATTTGTCAAGGCGATCGAAGTCCGTCACCAATTGACTCTGGAAAAACTGCGCCCCTGCCTCAACCTTTTTCTCAAAACGTCGCGTCAAACCCGACCAACTGCCACACTGCGGATCCACTGCTGCGCCTACACACAAATCAGTTT
>JANMIS010000087.1:0-6702 GCA_031375925.1 Synechococcales cyanobacterium OTE_70_concoct_197_sub | reverse complement strand
AATTGCTGAAGATTCCAGCCACTTAGTTTTTTCAATTGTTTTTCATCTAATTGCTTTGTTGCAGGCACCAAAATATCATCAAAAAACTGTGAAACATGTCCTGCCACAGGATACCAGCGAGTATGCTGCACTTCACGGGTTTCCCATTCCGTTTCGCCATTTTCATTGGTCACAGCATAGCTTTCGGTGGTGTAGTAATATTCACCACGACTGCCGATGTAATCGCTTTCAGTCTGTGCATCATAAGTCCAGAATGGCAAATATACACCCTGCATTCCTTCCTGCTGCGCGAGTTCTTTCAAAGAGCTAGGCAAAAACCAATTGTTCCCGAGCCATTTTCGGACATTGGTTTGGGCATTTTTTTGGGTGACTTTGCAGGGGATAACGCCGCCCGGTTCCACGACGGGATGGGCTTTTTCACCCTTGCTAACGATGCTGGTGCCGCAAAAGGGACATTTCCCGGCGACATCAGGTGGCTGAAAGGTGACGCGGGCGCGACAGCCGGGGCAAGAGACTTCTAGGGCAGTCTCAGATAGGACAGCGGTTTTGACTTTTTTGGTCTCTAAAAATTCTTCGTAGGCGATTTCCCTTACGTCATCCGCATCCTGCGGAACCTCTTCCTCGTTGCCGCAGTAGATGCATTTCAGTTTCCCAGCTTTGGGATTGAATTCCAGTTTTCCGCCGCATTTGGAACAGGGAAATTCCTGGAACGATCGGGCTTCTGATTTGGCGCGGGTGGAGGTCATAGGAGGTTAGGCAGGATTTAGTGACGGCGAGATTCAAGAACTAACCCATAGGGGGTGGAGGTGGAACGGAGCCTAGGATGTTGACCATTTCGGGGACTTCGCTCGCGGGAAGCCAGCCCGCCATACCTGTTTTCCAGACGTAGGTTTCGCGGGTAAGTCCGTTTTGCAATAGCTGCTCGGCAGGGAAGGAACCGAGGTTTTGACCGTTGCGGGATAGGTGCCATTGGACGGCTTGGGGTGGGGGCGGGGGCATGGCGGGCGCTTGATTCGCTGCGGGCTGCTGTTGGTTGCCGAAGGCGTTCATCATTTGTTGGCCCATGGCGATGCCAACGCCGAAGTCCAGACCGGGGCTGCCGCCGCCGTTGGGGTTATTGGCTGAGGCTTCGATCGCATTGGCCGCTTGGAACTGCGCGTACTGCTGCATATTGCCGAGGATTCCCATGGAGGCCCGTTTGTCGAGGGCTTCTTCGACTTCTTCGGGAAGGGAAATGTTTTCGATTAGAAGCTGCGTGAGGTCCAGACCAAATTTCTGCACGTCGCTCAGCATGGCGATTCGGATGGTTTCGCCGAGTTCACCGTAGCGGGCTGCGAGATCGAGTAAGGGAATCCGGCTGGCTCCGAGGTTGTTGGCGAAGGAGGTCATGATCATGTTGCGAATTTGATCGTTGATCTCATCGACTTGGAAGAGTCCGTCGGTGCTGACGAGTTCTTCTAGCATTTGCTGGGGATCGTTGACTCGGATGCTGTATGACCCGAAGGCTCTTAGGCGGACAGGTCCCATTTCGGCATCGCGCATCATGATGGGGTTGGCGGTGCCCCATTTTTGGTTGGTGAAGATGCGTGTACTGAAGAAGTAGACTTCGGCTTTGAATGGGGAGTTGAAGCCATATTTCCAGCCTTGAAGGGTGCTGAGGACAGGGAGGTTTTGGGTGGTGAGGGTGTGGGTGCCGGGGTCGAATACGTCGGCGACTTGGCCTTTGTTGACGAAGACGGCTTTTTGACCGGGGCGGACGATCAGGTTTGCGCCCATTTTGATCTCGTTTTGGAAGCGCTCGAAGCGGTAGGCGATCGTGTCGTTGGAATTGTCCAACCACTCGATAATGTCAATAAATTCGCCTCGAATCTTGTCAAAAAGTCCCATCCGATCGGCCTCGCAAATACGTCTATTTCACTTATACAAAGTTCCCGTGGAAATTCCTGAAATTGCTATGGGGGATTTTTTGGGTTTTTGGGTTTTTGCGGGGATCTTGAGTCCGCGTGCGTTGCTTCGCTTAACGCACCCTACGGTGGAACGTTTTCGATCGTTTTTAATGGTAAAATGGTACATATGAACTGTTTTGATTTATTTTTTGGTTTTCTATTGACGGTTTACTGTATCTGGTGTTTGATGGGCATCACGGATCTGGTTGTGCGCTAAATGTGCAAAAGATCGCGATGGGTGTGGTGTGGTTTTTGGTCCTTACTTTATAAGAGTGTCCTATGGTGTCTCAGTTGCAGCGGTCTTTGATTCCTACGGCCCAGGGTGCAGAAGGTCGATCGCCAGGACGGAATGCGTTGAATTTGGCGGCGATGAATTTAGCGATCGAGGGTTCGGTGCAGGTGTTTACGTCGCCTCAGCGGGGCTTTTTTACGTCGGTAATGGCGCAGGCGTTGCGGCTTGCGGGGCAGGGAACTTCGGTGCTGATGGTGCAGTTTATGAAGGGGGGCATTGGGCAAGGGTACGATCGGCCTATGCAGTTGGGTCAGAATTTGGATTGGGTGCGCTGTGATTTGCCGAGGTGTATTGATACGCCGCAGGTGACGGAAGAGGAGGCGAGGGCGATCGGGGATCTTTGGCAGTTTACGAAGCGGGTGATTTCTGAGGCGCGGTATGAAATGGTGGTTTTGGATGAATTGAGTGTGGCGATGCAGTTTGGGTTGATTCCGCCCGTTGAGGTGCTAGACTTCATCCGCAAGCGCCCGAAGTATGTTGAGGTGATTTTGACAGGCCCTGATATGCCGGATGACATCTTAGATGTGGCAGACCAAATTACTGAACTTCGCCGCAGTACTCAAGGTTAGAGAGTTACCAACATGATCCCATCCGGACTTCTAAGACCTATTTCTATCCCCCATCCTTCACAAAATCATGATTAAGCACGACACCTGGATTACTGAAAAAGCTCAACAGGGAATGATTCAACCGTTTCATCCTGAACTCATTCGCGTTGTGGATGGTAATCCGGTGATTTCCTATGGTTTGAGTAGCTATGGTTATGATCTGCGGCTTTCAGCCAATGATTTCCAAATCTTTCGCCACATTCCCGGCACCGTTGTCGATCCAAAGCGGTTTAGTCCCGAAAATCTTGAACCTGCGAAGCTCCATAAAGATGAATCGGGTGAATTTTTCATTTTGCCTGCTCATACCTATGGGTTGGGCGTGGCTTTAGAAAGGATTGATTTACCCGATAATGTCACTGTTATTTGTATTGGAAAATCAACCTATGCACGAATTGGTTTGATCGCTAATTTGACCCCAGCAGAAGCCGGATGGCGCGGACATTTGACATTGGAATTTTCTAATTCTTCTAGTGCGGACTGCCGGGTTTATGCCAATGAAGGCATTGTGCAATTGTTGTTTTTTGAGGGCGATCGGTGTGCGGTGAGTTACGAGACGCGCAAAGGCAAATATCAAGATCAATCCGAACAAGTTACGCTAGCTAGGATTTGACAGTTGGCGATCGATCGTCAAAAAGCTCTGCAACAATACATTAGTACCTTGAATACATTGCTCTGGACTGGTATATTCCAATTCCGAATGACTTAATCCCTGCTCACTCGGCACAAAAATCATCCCCATTGCTGTAAAACGCCCAATTTCCTGGGCATCGTGACCTGCCCGACTGGGCAGATAAGTGTAATCCAATTGAAGGCTCTGGCAAACTTTGGCAATAGTTTCTTGAATTTGATTCTTTGCTAGAGTGGGTTTGAGATTAAGCATTTCTTCAAAGGTGATATGCGTCCCGGTTTCGATCGCAATCTCCGCAATCACATGACGAATACTCCGAATCAATTCCATCAAACGATCGCCCGACAAATCCCGCAAATCAATTCGCAAATCAGCCTCCCCCGCTACCGTATTGGTCGCATTGGGTAGCACTGTCAGATAGCCCACCGTAGCGACTTGATCGCCAGGAATTGCAGTTGCGATTTCATTAACTGCCACAATGATTTTGGCCGCTGCTAATAGGGCATCACGGCGATCGTTCATTGGCGTAGTCCCAGCGTGGTTCATGCGTCCGGTAACTTTGACCGCGAATCGATGTTGACCGACAATGCCCTCCACAATGCCGATCGGCACACCCTGAGATTCCAAGACTCCGCCCTGTTCAACATGTAATTCAATAAAAGCCGCAATTTCATGGTCATCGCGCTTTGCCGTGTGAATCTGGTCCCAATTACCACCTACTTTTTCCAAACATTTCTGAATGCTCGTCCCATCCAAGCGGGCGTAGTATTCGGGTGCCTCTAGAATGCCGCCACTCATCGCCTTACAACCAATCACCGATCGTTCCTCATCACTAAAAACAATCACCTCAACGGGATGCTGCAATCGCAAATCATGATCCTGCAAAGTTTGCACGAGTTCAATGCCTGCCAACACGCCCAGCACCCCATCATAGCGTCCGCCCACAGGCACGGTGTCAATGTGAGAACCTGTCGTGATCGCCGCAGTCCCATGAACCCCCGCATATCGACCAATCAAATTTCCCGCCGCATCCACGCGCACTGTCATTCCCGCTTCTTGCATCCAATCAGAAACCTGCTGCCTTGCTGCAATATCTTCATCTGTAAATGCAAGGCGACAGACTCCGCCATTCGGTAATCCGCCAATCTTCGCCAATTCAAAAATGCGCGACATCAACCGATCGCCATTCACCATTAATAATTCCATATTCACACAATCCAATAATCTAAACTTCGCAATCTCCAAAATCTCCAGCAAAGCCTGCCTAAATTCAATCTCTAATGAGTTATTAACCCGATCGGAAAAAGCCTTCAAAATACTGTCTTGAGTATGATTTTTAACCGCAATAATAAAGGGAAAATCAAATCGATCGCGATATTGTTGATTTAAGGCTTGAAATTGAGCAAACCGATCGGGAGAGAGGCGATCGAGTCCCACACCTGCCTGCTCCTGAATTGATGCCTCCGCCATCTTCAGCCGACTGCCGAGATCAGGGTGCGATCGAATCAAGGCAAGCTGCTGCTCCGATGGCAATTGCCACAGCACATCGACCATGGCCTGATAGAGAGCATCTCCATTTTTAAAAGGCTGTTGTTCCCAAACAATGGATGCAATGGTTGGAGTCTGTTCAAAAATATGACCCAGAACTTCTATAAACTGCGATCGGTCCATTTGATTGAGCTGAGCAATAGAATAAACCACAATTAACTACCGCGATAGGTGCTATAAGACCAAGGTGAAACCAAAAGCGGAACATGATAATGAGATGAAGTATCCGCTATTCCAAACTGAATAGGGACTTCATCGAGAAATGCAAAATCAGGAGCTTCATCTTCAGCAAAATACTTCCCAACATGAAAGACTAGCTTATAGAACCCAGGCTGAAATTCTTCACCGATTAACAAAGGGTTATCCGTTCGACCATCGGAATTAGTGACAACAGTTTTGAGGTGTTTTGAACTGTGATTCTCTATTCGCCATAGCTCGATCGTCACACCCGCAGCAGGACAGCCTTTTGCTGTGTTCAAAACATGAGTTGTTAGCTTTGTCATATTAATTAGGGTAGTGGTGTTGATGCCAATGTTTTGCAATCTCTATGCGCTGACATAACCAAACCCGATCGTGACTCTGCACATAGTCTAAAAACCTTGCCAAAGCAGCCGATCGTCCCGGTCTCCCCGCTAATCGACAGTGCAAACCAATGCTCATCATTTTCGGCGTTGTTTCACCTTCTGCATACAATACATCAAAGGCATCTCGCAAATAAGTAAAGAATTGATCCCCTGAATTAAAACCTTGACTGGTTGCAAATCGCATATCATTATTATCCAGCGTGTAGGGAATCACTAGATGGGGTTTGTAATCAATTCCAGGCACCCAATAGGGCAAATCATCGCCGTAACTATCTGAGTCATAGAGAAATCCGCCTTCCTCTTGAACTAATCTTCGCGTATTGCTGCTGCTGCGTCCGGTATACCAGCCTAAGGGACGGCTTCCGGTGACGGCAGTATGAATGTCGATCGCTCGTTGCAGGTGCGATCGTTCGGTTGCGACCTCTACATTTTTGTAATCAATCCAGCGATAGCCATGGCTAGCAATTTCCCAATTGGATTCTTTCATGGCAGCGACCGCTTCAGGGTTTCGCATCAAAGCCATTGCAACCCCATAAACGGTCACTGGAATACCCCGAGATGTAAACATTTGATGGAGTCGCCAGAAACCCGATCGGCTCCCATACTCATACATAGATTCCATATTGGGATGACGCATTCCGGTCCATGTCTCTGCCCCGACAATATCCGATAAAAATGCTTCTGAAGCTGAATCCCCGTGCAAAATACAATTCTCACCGCCCTCTTCGTAATTAATTACAAACTGAACTGCAATCTTAGCGTTATTGGGAAAGTTGGCCTGAGGAGGATTTTTCCCATAGCCGACCATATCGCGGGGATAAATTAATTTAGGATCATCGGCAGGCTTTGAATTTTTATAAGCAATCCATCCACCATGGTGAGAAATATCGGGCCAATCAAACTCGTCAATCAATACCTTAGGATAGAGAATCGCGATCGCTGTTTCACCATTTTCCAGTTGAATCGTCGCCGGATACATATGAGGTGGTTCCGTACTGACCAAATACTCATACTGCTCTAAGCTTAATTCGTAAAGTTCTCCCGGAATCGGCATCCCATCCTGTTCAACCTCATAGATTGCCGGATGCCAGCCGTT
>JANMIS010000053.1:0-2146 GCA_031375925.1 Synechococcales cyanobacterium OTE_70_concoct_197_sub | reverse complement strand
ATCAGCCGTGACTTGGGAATAATAAAAGCTGAGATGGCCAAAATTCAAACGTTGCACAAGACGGACCCCAAGCTCTTTAAAAAGAAGTATTTCAAAGACCCCAATTTTACGAAAATCTGGCTCTCAATGAACTCGCCCTATCTTACAAAAGACTTGTTACAGGGGTTTTGTAGGATTTAAGGAACTTCTGGGAGAACGCAGCGTGAAACCATAGCCTAGAGCGGGTTTGCATCGATCGCCTAAGCCTGACTGAAGGAAAAATTTAAAGACTCAGCAAAGAGGGACCAAAAGGGATCGAAACAGACCACAAAAAAGCCCTCACCCGAGTTACCAGGTGAGGGCTTCTTTAGATGATGTGTTGGGGTTACCATGGATCCGGCTCGATCGGTTTCAATCCCTCAACAAACTCAATGTGACGATCGGCTAGGTCCGAGAGCGATCGGGTCAGTCGGGCGATTCTGGCATCGAGGGCGCGATCGTCTCTGGCAGTTCGGACAGTTTTAGTTCTCATGGGCGGGTCCAATATATTCAGTAATTACGATCGGCATACGGTCTTTTAACGGTGAACCTTTGACTTTTACATCCTCATGATGCCGTCCCAAAACTCTCCAAAGATATCCCCTGAATTCGATCGTATCCGGGCTTAGGGGCGGGGTAACAAAGCGTAGGATTCTAATCCCCTCAACAGCCTTAAGGACACTCCTAGGGGTTGTCTCTCTTAGCTCGTCAGGGAAGTCAAAGCGGCATGGGAACGGGGTAAGGACAGCCTTAATTTTGATGGTTTCGTAGCGGGAATCTTCTGCAAGTTCTCTGAGGTTATTCATGGGTTTTCTTAATATTTTACCTGATGATTTGTTCTGACTTCTATTTCTGCGACCTACTCTGCGACCAATCCTGCGACTAAAGCTGCGACCATGGCTGCGACCGCTGCGACCGTTGGTAGCTCGTTAGTCGCAGGGTGTTTAAGCCTCTAGTCGCAGGTCGCAGGTCGCAGAGTGGGTTAATGTTTCCTGATGGCCTCGTAGCAGTCCTCAGAAACTTCCTTTAAGAACCCTCTCCCTACTCCAAAGGTGATTACAGTTTTCAGGGCTTCTGCGTATCCTTCGACATTGGGTAGCTTCTCTCTCAAAGTATCCTCAGTGATTCGTTCTGTCTTCCTCATGGCATCCCGAATCTGTTTCATCGATCGGGGTTCCTTCCCGTCTAGATACTCCCAGACGGCTAACACTAATGGGAAGTTATCTAGACCATCTGGCTTGTCATCGATCGCCTGTGTTTCCACATCGATCGCGTCAGTTTCGATCGCGTCAGTTGCTTCGGGATAAGCAGGCGATCCAACCTTCAACCGTTCCCAATTGACCTGACCTTGAGAAAGCTTCGTGGTCTCCGGTGCCACTTCGTCGGCAAGCGATCGATTATCCCGATCGAAGCCGCTGTGATTCTCAAGCTTAGGCATGGGCAACCAACGGGCAATCTTGCCATCGAAGACAGCACGACCGACCGGGGAAGCGGCCATGATTGCCCGTAACTCATCCATGCCGCCGTCAGGTTTGGGGATTAGCTGCGTCGAAACCAAAGCCTCTACCGCCGTCATATTCTTGGGACTGACTAGGCCGATAACCCGTAGGTTTGCTCTGACACCGCCGCTCATACCCAAGTCTTTGACCTGTGGTGATTGAGTCATTGCCCATAACCATTCCGCTTCCGAATCACCCTGACCCACCAACCCCACGACGAACTTCTTAAGCTTGGGCAGTGCTTTAAGCTTTGAATCTGCCAGTTCAAGTTCTGTCGCGGCGGTCATCAACTCATCGAGAATGCACAACTTAGGACCGGGCAACCGTCTGAATGCATCCATGCAGCGAAGTAACCAAGCGGCTCCCTCGTCTGGGTCTTCGCAGTTTTTGAGGGAGAAACATCTGTAATCATCTGCGATCGATTCCCAGTATCCCCGCTCTTTGGGTGAAGCCTTTGGGTCAATCACAAACACTTTGAGGTTTGGGTTGCGCTCTTTGAGGACGCGGATCGCATTGCTAATCATCATGCCCTTACCAGCCCCCGGCACTCCCACAATTAGGGCGCTTTGGGGATTCTCGCCTAGGTCTTGTGCAGGATTCCAGACAGGTGACGTGATGTGTTGCATGGA
>JANMIS010000032.1:0-5572 GCA_031375925.1 Synechococcales cyanobacterium OTE_70_concoct_197_sub | reverse complement strand
AGCGGCAATCCCTCTTTAGTTGGGACTCGATCGCCTCCATGCTGCAAAACAGGAATGCCAGCACTCGCCATGACCAGTGCCGTCAAGGGACCCAAGGGAGCCGTGCGCGATCGTCCGTCGTAGGGATAACAGAAAACCCACACTTTACGCGCAATTGCGGGGATCTGCGCCCCGAGGGCATCGTAGGCATCCGCCATTCCGGCAAGCTCTTCGCCCGTGGGCCGCTTGATCCGATGGGCGATTAAAAAGGCCCCGATCTGGGCGGGGGTTGCTTCTTGCTGCAACATGAGTCGCATGGCGGACTCGGCTTCCGATCGCGGGAGATCCTGACTCGTGTGGGGACCACTGCCCACTTTACGCAGAAGGGCGCGGAATTCGTGACTCATGGAGGCTGACTAAAAAAGAGACTCTAGTGTAATACAAGTTCGTCAGAAAACTGTAGGGCATTCAACTGCATTTGTTTTTGGACCAATTCGCGGAAGCGTTTAATGGGGGGGATTTGGAGACGATCGCTGGTGGTGACCAGGACAACATCTCGGTTGATTACGGGTTCATTGGTTGGTCGCATGACCAGCATGGGATCGAGATGGAGATCGGCGATGGCCCCTTTAGGCAGTAGAGCGACCAGTTCGCCTTGACGAACGACGCCGCGAAAGGCATCTAGGGTATTAAGTTCGAGGGCTGCGTTGAGTTGCACCCCTTGTCGTTGAAATTGCTCTTGGACGAGGCGCTGCATTCCGTAGCCATCTTTAAAGACCACTTGAGGATAATGAACCAAACGTTCCCAGGGGACGGCTTCACATTTTGCGAGGGGATGATCGGCAGACATGAGGACCTGGACGGGTTCGGTGTAGAGGTGGTCGACTACCATGTCTGCGCTGGCGGTGAGAAAGCGGTTGTTCATCACAATCACTAAGTCTACCAAGCCGTCTTTTAAGACTTTTAAGGCCCGATCGCTGCCTAGAGCGGTAACGCGCAGTTGCACCTGGGGATATTCGGCGCAGAAGCGTTGGAGGACGGGGGGAAGGTGGTAGGCGCAGACGGAGTGGATGGCGGCGATGCAGAGTTCGGGCTGTTTGCCTTCGATCAGGTCTTGAAGTTCAATTGTGGCGCTGTTCCATTCCTGGTAAATTTTACGCGCTCTGGGTAGAAAGCATTCGCCTGCTATTGTTAGTTTGACATGGCTGGTGCGATGCAAGAGTGGCACTCCTAGCACCGTTTCCAGGGTTTGGACTTGGCGGCTGATGGTGGATTGAGTCACGTTGCAGCGTTTGGCGGCTTGTTGGAAGCTTCCGGTTTCGGCAACGGTGAGAAACGCTTGAATCTGTTCGAGACGCATAACATGGTTCCTGTATTTGATCTTTACCGCCATTCTTCGATCGCAAACTCCAGTCCCGATCGACAGGGATTTGAGGCTGTTTGCAATTGCTCCAAGATTTTGGTGCGAACGATCGGATGTTCTAAAGTCCGATCGATTTGCTGGAGGGCTTGGAGGCTGTGAAGTCGCAGGGAAGTGTCGGGAATGGTGAGTTGATCGATTAAGCAATCAATGGCCTCGGGCTGCTGTAAATGTCCTAATGCAGTTACGGCTAGCTTGCGATCGGCAATGGTCAAACTCGTTTGCATTAGGTGAGTCAAATACTGTGCACAAATCGGTTTTAAATTCAAATCGCGGACTCGACCTAAACTGCGGAGCAGTTCGTGGCGTACAGAACTTGATTGCTGGGCGCGTTTAAATAATCCTGACAAAGCCACGGGGTTACTCAGACGCAGAAGCGATCGGACCAGTTCAGTTTCCAATTCATTTGGCAATGGCGAACTATTTAAAACATTAAGTAAAGACTGCGTTGCACAATCGCCAAGTCGTCCCAAACTCGCAACAGTTTTAGTACAGACAACAGCATTCAAATCAAACAGTAAAGGCGTTAGTAAATCAACGCGTTCATCCAACGTCAAGCTCTGACACAATCCGATCGCTTCGACAGCAGTTTTACGAATGCTAGAACGAACGGATTGAAGTAGCGGAATCAATACAGGTGCAATCCGATCGTCTTGAAAAGTCATCAAGGCTTCGATCGCAGTGCAGCAAACTTCAGGGTCATCATCCACAGCTAAAACCAATAGAAGTTCGATGGTGCCGATCGTCCGAATACTCGCTAAGATTCGCGCTGCCCAGAGTTTTGAAATTTCCGGCTCCCCCAGAATTGGGGGCTGGGGGGCCGCTAGTTGACTGGGTAAAACGATCGGTCTTAATCGTGCTAAAACCCGATCGCCATACTGGGCTAACACCGTCGCCGCGACTGATTGAAGCTCAGCATTCCCCGACCTCAGCACATCCAAAAGAGCCTGCATCACCGCATCATTTTCCCAAGCTCCCAACGCCCGCACCACAAACCACTGAACCTCTTCATCTGTGGTATCGTCTTGCAATAGATCCAGTAAGGGATCGATCGCAACCGTCCCGAGCTTCGGCAAAATCTTGGAGACATCCCAGCGCACCTGAAAATCACCCCATTCCAAAGCTTGCAATAAAGCATTTAAAACTTGTGATTCTGCCAATTGCCCAGAAAAAATCCCCTGCTCCGCTAACCGACAAACCTCAACCCAATCTGCATGAACGATCGCGGTTTCTAAATTGATTGCGTGATCGGTTTCTAAAGTTGTTGGTGCGATCGTTGCTTGAACTGATTCCATTGAAATGACCTGAATTAAATTACTGAAACCGATCGGCGACCCAAATGTCTTCTCCCCGGATTTCGATCGGATAGGTTTTTAGATTTTCCTTGGCTGGACCTTGCAAATACTTACCCGTAATATCAAACCGAGATTGATGACAAGGACAAACCAATGACTCCTGTGCCTTATCCCAATTCACCAAACATTTTTGATGGGGACAGGTGGGACTTAAGGCTGCGATCGGACCCAATTCCTTGCTGCCCTTTTTCTTCGGTCCACGCACGACTAGCAGCGGTTCACTCGAAAAATGCTCATCAAAGATCTTGCCTTCTTCTAGCAATAGCTTTAGATTACCAACATTCCGAAAGCTCGATTGCGTCGGCTTATCACAACCCGCCACCACAACCACCAACCAACCCATCCCCAACCGCCGCAAAAAACGCCGCCGTTGACATCGCCCTCCAAAACGGGAATGACCATAGGCGATCGTGTCCAAAGTCTGAACTTTAAGTCCCAGGGTCTGAGGGCGACTAGAGGAATGATTCATAGAGGAATATTACAAATCTATTGCAGTTGCAAAACTACATTAATACGACTTGTGCATACTTTGCATCCTTATTTCGCATAAATCTCTCACTTTTGTAACATGCGATACGAAGTCAGCGATCGAACTCTTTTACGGTTATGCTTGCTCGTGATTTCTTCAACATTACTCTCCTCCCACTCTTGTAACTCACTCTTATAACCTCATGACTCCAGTATCCGAAAAGGCTCTTGCTGAAAAACCTTCTGAGAAATCTGCTGCGAAATCTGCTGAGAAACTCAATAAGTTTGAGAAATTTAAGCTTGAGAAAGATGGGCTTGCGGTTCGATCGGAACTGGCGCATTTTGCTGAGATTGGTTGGGAAGCGATGGATGAGACCGATCGGATTCACCGTTTGAAATGGCTGGGCATCTTCTTTCGGCCTGTGACTCCTGGAAAATTTATGATGCGGTTGCGGTTTCCCAGCGGAATCATGACCAGCGCTCAGTCCCGCGTCTTAGGCGAGATTCTTCAGCGTTACGGCGACGATGGCTGTGCCGACATCACAACCCGTCAAAACATTCAGCTTCGCGGAATTCGCATTGAAGATGTGCCCGAAATCTTTGCTCAAATGGACAGCGTTGGATTAACTAGCGTGCAGTCCGGCATGGACAATGTGCGAAATATCACCGCTTCCCCCGTGTCTGGAATTGATGCGGCGGAACTCATTGATACGCGGGAGTTGGCGCAACAGGTGCAGGACTTGATTACCAGCAATGGTCAAGGCAATCCCCGGTTTAGCAATTTGCCCCGTAAATTTAATATTGCGATCGGTGGCTGTCCCGATAATTCCATTCACGCAGAAATCAATGACATCGCCTTTGTTCCTGCATTTCAAAATGAAATCATTGGATTCAATGTCGTCGTCTGTGGCTTCTTTTCGGCGAGTCGCGTCGAAGCGGCTATCCCCATGAACGTCTGGGTTGCACCCGAGGATGTGGTGGATTTGTGCGGTGCGATTTTGGATGTATACCGTGATAATGGACCCCGCGCCAATCGTCAAAAATCTCGACTAATGTGGTTAATTGATGAATGGGGCGTGGAGAAATTCCGCGCTGAAGTTGAGAAACAAATGGGCCGATCGCTCTCTGATGCCGCCGCTAAAGACGAAATCAACTGGGACAAGCGCGATCATTTAGGATTTTATCCTCAAAAGCAAACAGGTTTGAACTACGCAGGCTTGCATATTCCAGCGGGCCGCATGTTTGCCGATGACTTCTTTGAATTAGCGCGCCTTGCGGAAGTCTACGGCAATGGCGAAATGCGCCTGACTGTTGAACAAAACGTGATCATTCCAAATATTCCCGATTCACGCATCGAGCCTTTAAAGTCTGAAGCTCTTTTAGAACGCTTTAGTGCAGCACCTGGGGCGATCGTCCGAGGCATGGTTTCCTGCACAGGCGCAGAATTCTGCAACTTCGCCATGATTGAAACGAAAAATCAGGCGATCGAAATGGCCGCCTCACTAGATGCAGAACTAGACGTACCCAATGCCGTACGAATGCATTGGACGGGCTGCCCAAATTCCTGCGGTCAGCCCCAGGTTGCAGACTTTGGCTTCATGGGAACCAAGGCGCGGGTCGATGGCAAAGCAGTTCCCGGCGTGGATCTATTCATGGGCGGCAAAGTGGGCAAAGATGCACATTTGGGCGAAAAAGTCATGAAGGGCATTCCCATCACGGAGTTAAAACCGTTTTTGCGGAATACACTCATTCAAAAGTTTGGAGCCACACTTAAACCCGGTGTAACGCCCACAGATTCAACAACCTTAACGTTGCCGGATGTAACCACCGCCGCACCGCAGGAGATTAAATCGGCTGTAGTGGTATTTGGTAAATCCGGCAAAGAGATTGCCTGTGACAATGGGAAATCCATTCTCAATATTGCGACAGCGGCGGGGATTGCGATCGAAACCGATTGCCAATCAGGAACCTGTGGCACCTGCAAACAAAGACTCGTCGAAGGCACTGTGGAATATCCCAACAATGCCCCAGCCGCGTTAAGTGACATAGAGCAATCGAAGTATATCCTTACCTGTAGCGCTCACCCGGTGGGCCGCGTGGTGTTGGACCTGTAGCCCCAACCCCCCAACTCTGGGGGGTTTGATTTTGACTGGATGATTTTGGTGATTTTGTTCCCTGCTGGAGACTCAATATGTTTAAAGGATTATTTTCCTTTGATGGACGCTACCGCGTGTTGCATTTAACGTGGTTTGCATTTTTTCTCACGTTTGTTTGTTGGTTTAATTTTTCACCCTTTGCGACCACGATCGCCACTGAACTCAACCTCACGCCCGCTCAGGTCAAGATTGTT
>JANMIS010000010.1:0-2177 GCA_031375925.1 Synechococcales cyanobacterium OTE_70_concoct_197_sub | reverse complement strand
TGGTACGATCATCCGGGCTACTTGAGTGCAATGTCAAATTTGATTGCTCAGAAAATTGATAGTGTGCCGAATCCTGACAAGGCTCATGTATTTTTCAGCGCTCACGGGGTTCCGGTGAGCTATGTGGAAGAGGCGGGAGATCCCTATCAGCGGGAGATTGAGAATTGTACGAAGCTGATTATGGAGCGTTTGGGGCGATCGAACGACTACACGCTAGCTTACCAAAGTCGGGTGGGTCCCGTGGAATGGCTTCAGCCCTATACGGATGTGGCGATTAAGGAACTTGCGGAAAAAGGCATTGAGGAGCTGGTGGTTGTTCCCATTAGTTTTGTTTCGGAGCATATTGAGACCTTGGAGGAGATTGACCAAGAGTATCGAGAGATTGCAGAGGAGGCGGGCATTCATGTGTTTGCGCGGGTTCCAGCTTTGGATACGGATCCGACGTTTATTCAGGCGTTAGGGGATTTAGTTCAGAAGGCGATCGAGGACAAGCCCATTAGTTTTGCCGAAACGATTAGTCCTGCTGAAGATACGAAGCTCTATCCTCAAGAACAGTGGGAATGGGGAATCACGACTTCGGCAGAGGTGTGGAATGGTCGATTGGCGATGTTGGGGATTTTGGGGTTGATTGCTGAGTTGCTGGCGGGCAATGGTCCACTCCATGCGATCGGATTGCTTTAATCCGATTGTGATCGCTTAAAAAGAAACGCCATCCGAAAACTTCAACATCACCGTTCCGGGTTTTCCTGATTTTGGAATAACAATTTCCGTAGGCCGATCGCAAATCAAACAAAGATCCTCAAAGGCAAAACTCCATTGCCCCTCTTTCGCCCAAGTCTGCAACAGTTTCCATTCGGTCTCAATGGGTTTTGGATCGATCAATCGCCGCATAAATTCGTAATAGGCATACATTCCCATTTCTAGCTTTGCGATCGGTTCTGTCAATCCTATTTGCGACTCTAGATCTTCATACAGCACCGTACTAAATTCACAGAGCGGCGATTCTAAAAAGTAATTATGCAGTTCAATACGCAACGATCGCGCCACCTCTTGCCGAATGGCCTTATTGAGTTTGTGCCGCAGCTTTCGAAGCAGATAGTTTGGAGTATAAAGCGTTTTTTGATTAGAGAAATGGACGATCGCAGGCGGGTGGGGACTGTCAAAAAAGATGATTTCAGGTTTGGGTTTGTTGGCGTAGGCGTAGATGGCTTGAATGGTTTTTTCAGCGCGGGGACGATTGATTCGATCGGTCGATTGAGCGATTTTTTGCCACTTCGATCGCAATTTTGCAAGCTGCTTTTGGTCTTCCGCTGTCAGCACCGTGAGTTTTTCTTTTTTCGGCTTATCCCCAATTCGGCTTAGGTCTAGCATACGATCGCAATCCATTTCAGCAATTTTGGTCTATCCCAGATCTTACCGCACTGTACTGAAATGTTTCCTGGCGATTGCTTTTCTGCATTCGGAGAAGCCCCACAGCAGATCGTTAGAGTTTTTTAGAGTTGGTTGAGGGAATTTTTGGGCGATCGATCGGACAGAGTAATAATTCTTCAGAGAAAACAGCTTGTGTTCCCTCTGGAATCAGGATAAATTATCAAACATGAGGGGAGATACACGGAATCTGTCGGGGTATCGGCCTAAATCAGAGTGTTATGCGGAAAGAATCGGGGTATCCATCCAAATCAGGATGATATTTAGAATTTTTCTGTATATTCATTTTTCTGTATATTCAATAGTTAGACCATTTTACCCTTTGGCGGGGTAGTACTTCAGGGTTATTTGTCAGTAGTAAAGTTACTTGAATAAGTAGAATTTGGATAAGATATGAGAGCAGTTCGACGCTTTTTCGGATGGTTTTTTCTTGTGATTGGAGTTGTTTTTTTTTTCAGCAACCAATTTCAGGACTGGTATTCATGTCTTGGGGAGTCTTGTTACTACCTTTCACGAATCAATTTGCAGCAAATAGAGGTTGGCACCTAAATTTATGGAAGCGGCTGGGTATTGCCTATATTGGTTGTGTACTGATTAGTCTGACTACGCCACGTCCACAGACACAACAGATAGCTGTAAGTCCTACTCCTAGCCCAGTTCCTACTACCACCATTCCTCCTGAACAACCTACCAAAATTTCAACACCCTCTCAACCGAGTAGTTCAAATCGATCTGCAAAAACCACAGAA
>JANMIS010000752.1:0-2453 GCA_031375925.1 Synechococcales cyanobacterium OTE_70_concoct_197_sub | reverse complement strand
CGGTCTCCCGAATGGCCCGCTTCAGGGAACGACACCCTATCGTTATGACGATCCGTTTGAGTCTGCGGTTCCTCTGGAAGACTGGGATGTTTTGTCATGATCTTATTGGATACGCACATTTGGGTGTGGTGGGTTCAAGGGGATCCAAAACTAACACCGAACTATCAACGAATTCTTCAAGCTCATCAACTCTCTGGCTTAGGTGTGAGCATTTATTCGTGCTGGGAAATATGCAAGTTGGTGGAATACGACCGATTGGCACTGCCTTGTACATTAGAGGAGTGGTTTGCTCAAGCCTTAGCGTTGCCTGGATTGTCTCTGGTCGATATGACAGTTGCGATCGTGATTGAATCTACTCGTTTAACTGGTTTTCACAAGGATCCAGCAGATCAAATTATTGTTGCAACGGCCATATCTCTTGCGATTCCACTTGTCACAGCGGACCAAAAAATACTTGCTTACCCAGCCGTTACTACGTTGAGATAAAATTTTTTTTGGTAGATATGACAGCGTTGCAATTCCTGTGCTATGCTTGCTCAAGTGCAAAAGCGCGGGTGTAGTTTAGTGGTAAAACCTTAGCCTTCCAAGCTAATGATGGGGGTTCGATTCCCCCCACCCGCTTTGTAGAATGTCGAGAGTTGCTGTAATGCCACTTCTTGAGTAACAGGCCCAAATCCGATCGGAGCTACTTTCATCCGTGCAACGTCGCCAATTCCTCCAAAATCTGTTAGCGACCTCTAGTGCAATGCTGAGTGCGAGTCTCCTCTCAGGCTGCGAATCCAAAAAACTTGACCCCTTATTTCGACTTGACTTACTCAATCCTGAAATCCCCCTCCCTACCCATCTCATCACCCCCCGCAGCGAATTTTACGTCCAAAACTACGCCCTCCCTTCCGAGGTCGATCGCGTCACTTGGCGACTAAAAATCAGCGGCGAAGTCGAAACCCCACTGATCTTGAACTTCGACGACATCCTAAAAGCCCCCCAAGAGAGCTTTTATCTGACTATGGAATGCATCGGCAACCCCTCCGGCGGCAACTTGATCGGCAACGCAAAATGGACCGGGACGAGATTACTACCATTTCTAGAAAAAGCAAAGATTAAAAATAGTGCGATCGAAATGGCTATGAAAGGCAACGATTGGTATGAAACAACTTTACCCATTGCCGAACTCACAAAACCCGATGTCTTTTTAGTCCACAAAATGAACGACGAAGACCTCACAAAAGAACACGGTTTTCCCGTAAGGATTTTAGTACCAGGCCACTTCGGTCAGAAACAACCCAAATGGCTGGTTGAACTAAACGCGATCGACAGCGCCAAAAAAGGCTTTTGGGAAAACCAAGGCTGGTCCAACACGGCTGAAATCCCGACTCATGCCCTTCTGCGCCAAGTCCAAACCGATCGCACCTCCAATCAATCCAACCGCGTCACACTCGAACAATCAACCTGGAAAGATGGGGTATTGCTTGCAGGGATTGCCCTCGATCGGACGCTGCCAATTCAGCGCGTCGAAGTCAGCACCGATGGCGGTAGCACCTGGCAAATCGCTGACCAAAACCGACCCGAATCACCCCATGAATGGACGCTTTGGCGGTACCGTTGGACACCCAGCGTCGCCGGGAAATATAAGCTGTTGGCAAGAGCCGTGAGCGATCGAGAAATCCAAGATACTAAAAACCGCGATCGAATGAATGGTCAATCTGGGGTTCTTACAATTGATGTTACGCTAGCTGCAAGTTCGGCAGAATAAACTACTGTAGAGTTAGATCATCTGTAGGATAAGGCTTGTCATTATGGCTATTCATGACCATTCAATGCCCCAAGACAACCGATCGCAAGTCCAAAAGGTTCTCCTCCAAACGCTGTTCCTCAATATTTTCGTCCTAGGGATCAAGCTTATCGTTGGACTTATGACAGGATCCCTCAGTTTGATTGCCGATGCGCTCCACAGCCTTACCGACAGCGCAAACAACGTCTTGGGTCTCTGGGCCAACCGCGCTGCCTCACCCACCCCCGATCGTGAACATCCCTACGGTCATCAAAAGTTTGAAGCCATTGGTGCATTGGGGATCGCGGGATTTCTGAGTATTGCTTGCTTTGAGATTGTGAAGGGTGCAGTCGATCGCATTTTAAATCCCGCAGCCGAGACTCGAATTACGGGCAGTGAATTCTGGTTTTTACTTCTCGTACTAGCCGTCAATATTTTTGTGGCGACCTACGAGCGCCAGGAAGGCAAGCGCCTTAAAAGCAATCTACTCATTGCCGATGCACATCATACCTTGAGTGATATTTGGGTCACGATCGCAGTGTTGATTGGGTTGGCTGGTGTGTGGCTATTCAAATGGCAGTGGCTCGATATTGCCTTGGCTTTTCCCGTCGCAGCACTGGTCATGTCAAGCGGCTGGACGGTATTGCGGGAGAATCTGCCTTGGCTCGTGGATGAATCAGCC
>JANMIS010000004.1:0-3605 GCA_031375925.1 Synechococcales cyanobacterium OTE_70_concoct_197_sub | reverse complement strand
GCATCGATCGCAGCCCTAACAGTAGGCTTTAATTATCCCAAGTCAGAACTAGAAAAAACCTGGAAGAAGGTATTATTTAACCAGTTCCACGATATCCTCCCAGGAACTTCGATTCGTGAAGTATATCCAAAAGCAAATCGTTTTTGGGATAGGGTATTGATTGACACTGATTGCATTATTAACAATGCAAAAGAACGAATTATTAGTATGATTGCTCTGCCCGAAGCGCCTCACCCCGAAGCTCGGTTGATTGTGGTCTTTAACTCAAACAACTGGAACCGATCGCAGTTCGTTAGTTTCCTCATCTCCGCTCCGCCCACCCAATCCCTGCCGACCGATTGGCAAGTACAGACGATCGCTGGAGACTTCCTTGAATCTCACGCTGTAATGAAACAAACAGGGGAGGGCTTGATTTGTATTGTTAGTGCGATCGTTCCCGATGTGCCTGCACTGGGCTATGCCTGCTATTGGGCTGTTCCAACTGAGGTGAAAGCTGAGATTGAACCCATGCTTGAAGCCTTGGAAACCTATCACATTGAGAATGACTATCTTAAGGTTGAAATCAGCGGTAAAACGGGAAATATTACATCCCTGTTTGACAAGCAAAATCAACGAGAAGTCCTACGGGGTGATGGCAACGAGTTGCAAAGCTTTACCGACGAGGACCAATACTGGGATGCTTGGAATATTAATCCAAAGTATCAAGATTTTCCATTGCCGCCCGCTAAGCTTTTTGATATTCACTATGTTCAGTCAAATCCGCTCCGATCGCGCATCGAAGTCACCCGCATGATTGGCCGATCGACCTTTATCCAAACCTATTCCCTCACAAAACATTCCCCCATTCTCGAAATCAAACACTACATTGATTGGCAAGAAAAACACGTTCTCGTCAAAGCCGCTTTCCCGCTGAACCTAGAAGCTGATTTTGTGACCTATGAAGCGGCCTGTGGCGTTGCCGATCGCACCACAAAACCTCAAACGCCTGAGGAGCTTGCGATGTGGGAATTGTCGGGACTCCGCTGGGCGAGCCTGAGTGATGGCGACTTAGGCGATAACGGCTATGGATTTAGCATTCTGTCCGATCGCAAACATGGCTACGATCACAAATCGAATGAAATCCGAATTTCGCTTCTGCGCGGGGCTGAATTTCCCGATCCGATCGCCGATGAAGGCATCCACGAGTTTACGATCGGGCTTTATCCCCATGCAGGCAATTGGAAAACGGCTGACACACCCAAATATGCCATTGAACTGAGTTTGCCATTACAGGCGATCGTCCCCAATGAACGCTTAATGCAGGGATTGCTGCCGCCATCCATGAGTTTAATTAACTTGAAAGCAGATCATTTTATGCTCATGGCGATTAAGCGATCGGAAGACAGTGGAAAAGAATACATTCTACGGGGTTATGAATACTTTGGAGAAAAGACTGAGATTGCTATAGAGAATAGTGAAATTGTTCAATCTATTCAGTTGGGCGATCGGGTTAACCTTTTAGAGCAACCGATGGAAGACCAATCCACGGAAATTGGAGCTTGGACGATCGCAAGTTTCAAACTAACGCATTAGTAATCTGCGCCAGTAATCTGCGCCATAGTCTGCCCTCGAACCCATTCCACCACTGCCGAAGTCTCCGACACAACCGCGCCCTCTGGCAACAGCGGACGTGGAATCATCACGACAGGAATTCCCAAGTCTCTGGCGGCGATGATCTTGGCGTAGGCAGCATTGCCGCCACTGTTCTTACTCACGATCGCCCCAATGCCATAATCCCGTAAAATTTTCGTCTCCTTAACTAGATCAAACGGGCCTTGATCCAATAAAATCTCCCCCGGCGGCGGTTCAGCCAAATCCGGTGGCGTAATCATTCGCATTAAAAACCAGCAATCCCGAACCGTCGCAAACGCACCCAACTCTTGCCTTCCGATCGTCAAAAACACCCGGTCGGCCATGGCTGGAAATAATGCCGCCGCTGCATCTAGATCCGGCGCGATGATCCACCGATCGCCGACTTCTTGCTCCCAAGCCGGACGACAAAACAGCAATCTTGGAACCCCTACTTTTTGCGCTGCGATCGCCGCATTTTGCGTAATCTGTGCCGCAAAGGGATGGGTCATGTCAATTAATAAATCAATGCTCTCGGTTTTTAAATAATTCACCAATCCTTCAATACCCCCAAACCCACCCATACGCACTTGGCCCACCGCTGGAATATTGGGTTTCGGGGTGCGACCTGCTAGGGATGCGATCGTCTCCACGTTGGGCAACGCTGCAAGCTGAGGAATCAATCGGGCCGAATCTCCCGTTCCACCCAAAATCAAAATGCGTCTCTTCACTTTTTTGAATCCAATTGGGTTTGCATCGGTTCCGGATTATGGCGAGGAGGACGTTTTAGTGTGGGGGTGATCGCGAGGGATAGACCTGCTCCCCCAAGGCAAAGGGCACCTAAAAGTTCTAGCAGGGTTTTCTGTTCAATTTGGGCGATCGTTTGCTTCGTAGGAGAAGTCCCGAGACTCATGATTTCCTTACAGGCCCCCCAAATCACGCCCAACATCAATACCCAAGTTAAAACCAAGATAACGATCGGTCCCCAACCCATGGGATATTGCAGGCGATTAATAATGCGTTTAAGAAGAGACTTTCGCTTGGGTTCAGGAGCATTCGGGGTTTCATCAGACGTAAGAGCAGCGGGCAAAACCTGATCTGATTTTGCATGATCTGATTTTGCAGCCACCTTCGACTTCACGACTGAGACGATCGTACGCCCAGCCTGAGTCTGAATCAACCGATCGATCGGCGAAATTCGAGAGCGTCTTCGTTTATCCTGGCGCGATCGCATAGAACCCCCTTTTTCACCCATATCTATCTGTAATAGTAATGAAAGATAGCAAAGATGAAAAAATAGAATGACGGATTTTTTGCTTCGATGATTATATTGCACGAGTCACAGCGCTTCCTGCTCCTTGGAACATTATCCAAGACAAGAAAAAATTCGATATAAAAATTGCCAGTAACGATGTCACCACTGCCGTTGTTGTCGATTCGCCCACGCCCTTCGCTCCGCCCGTCGTCGTCAATCCCCAGCTCGTTCCAATAATCGCAATCAGAAACCCAAACACCACCGCCTTCAACGGCGCACTAAACAAATCCCACAGCGTCAAAAACTTCCGCGCCGAATCTAAAAACACCGAATTGGGAATGCCATAAATCAATTGCGCCATCGCCATTCCACCCAAAATCCCCGTCCCTAATCCCAGCACCGTCAACAGCGGCAACATCAAGCAGCAAGCCAGCACGCGCGGCGTCACCAGATAATCG
The DNA here is from genome assembly GCA_031375925.1 of Synechococcales cyanobacterium OTE_70_concoct_197_sub. GTDB lineage: Bacteria > Cyanobacteriota > Cyanobacteriia > Leptolyngbyales > Leptolyngbyaceae > JAAFJU01. The sequence goes on along the minus strand of JANMIS010000004.1, from coordinate 284 downwards.
ATCGGGTCCGTCCGCAGCATATACAGCGCATCGATTTGCTCCGTTACCTGCATCGTTCCCAACTCGGCTGCAAAGGCCGAACCCACCCGTCCTGCGATCGTCACCGCCGTCAATACAGGTGCCAGTTCCCGCGCCAGCGACAGCGCCAACACGCCCCCCACCGCAGCCCCTGCCCCAAAGTTCAAAAACTCCCGCGCCACTTGAATCGTAAACACCATTCCCACAAAGGTCGAAGTCAAGAGCGCAATCATCAAGGACTCCGGACCCACGATCGTCATCTGCTC
>JANMIS010001035.1:0-2347 GCA_031375925.1 Synechococcales cyanobacterium OTE_70_concoct_197_sub | reverse complement strand
CCTCCGCCCACGATCGTCTATCCTCAATCTCCTCCACCTCAAAACCCGCCATAGTCAACAGATGCGCCAAATCTTCGGGCGGTAGAGAGATATCGACAAGTTCTTGAAGCCAGGATAAAGAAATACGCATCGGACTGCTTACGGGGGAAAGTATGAAAACCCAACTATTGTAACGCCTCTAGGCTCTCCCTAACCTGCCAGACCTGAGCTAGTGCTTGGGCCTAGTCATGTCTATGGGGAAGGAGGGTTCCAAGGCAACATTGTGGTATTGCATATAATTTTGATTGCATAAAAACTTGACGAAGTTGACCCGATCGCGAAATAAGCGTGAATAATGAAGGTAGGGATCAGCTATCTATGAGGTCCTGCATAAATTTCCCGTACCAAACCTTATATCCACTGTGGAATAATGGGAAGTCTAAAGTTATCCTGCTTCCAGCTAGGACATCAGACTCAATTTGAAAGAGTTATCACTGCTTCAATTGCGTTTTCTATGCCGATTCATTTGATTTCGAGATCCACTTTACCGTTGAGCTAAGCGCGGGTAAGACTGCATGAGCTACTGCTTGAGTCCAGGTTGTCCCAATCCAGAAAATTTAATCGATGCTGAAACCTGCCAGGCTTGTGGTTCATCCCTATTGCTGCGTGGGCGCTACAGAGTTCTCCATGCCCTCGGGCAAGGCGGTTTTGGGGCGACTTATTTGGCTCGGGATGAGGTCCTCCCCGGTCAACCCAACTGCGTCATTAAGCAGCTTCGCCCCAACACCACCGCGCCCCATGTGATGCAAATGGCTCGGGAACTGTTCGAGCGCGAAGCCGAGACCTTGGGCCGCATTGGCAACCATCCCCAAGTCCCTAGACTGTTAGATTATTTTGAATCCAGTCAGGAGTTTTACTTAGTTCAAGAATATGTCAGCGGCTCTACGATCCAGCAAGAGGTCAAACGCCACGGCTGCATGGGCGAGTTGAAGGTCAAACATTTCCTGAGCGAAATCCTTCCAGTACTGGATTATATCCACAGTCAGCAGGTGATTCACCGAGACATCAAGCCCGCCAACCTGATCCGCCGATCGCACGACCAAAAGCTCGTCTTAATCGACTTCGGTGCCGTTAAAAACCATGTCCAAACCACCGTAGCTGATGCCTCTGAAAATACGGCTTTCACGTCCTATGCGATCGGCACTCCCGGCTTTGCACCTCCTGAGCAGATGGCGATGCGGCCTGTGTTTGCCAGTGATATTTATGCGCTGGGGGTAACCTGCGTCTATATGTTCACCGGGAAAGCGCCGAAAGATCTCGCCTATGACCCCATGACCGGAGAAATGCTCTGGCGGCAGCATGTGAATGTGAGTGAGCATTTTGCTTCAGTCCTCTCGAAAATGCTGGAAATTTCGGTTCGACACCGCTATCAGACGGCAAGTGAGGTGTTTCGCGCTTTGGACCTAGAGCCTTATCTCGATAGCCTGACCGCCAACATGACCACCACTCGTAATACCAGCCCTGCTGCACCCCTTCCCCCTTCCAATGGCAGCGTCTCTCCAGCGGCCCGCACTGCAATGGCCATTCAAGCGCGCCAGCAACCCAAGGAGGGCACCACGCTCCATACGCCCGTCAACGATCGGCAACGATCGGGGGCTGCGCGATCGATTTCGAGTTCGATGCGTCTGGGGGATTCAAAGGGCCGAAGCGGCACCACCGGCGGACGAGTCCCGACCCCAGCACGATTAGATGGGGCAGATATCCAGAATTATTACGCCAAAGGCAGAAGGGATTTTACCTCTCACAGTCTGGAAAAATTACAGCTCCCTCGGACCGATCTAGCAGAAGCAACTTTCCACCAATCCAACCTTAGACAAGCAAACTTACAGGGTTCTGTATTAACCAATGTGGATTTCGGACGAGCTAACCTTCAGGAAGCCAATCTGCGGGATGCCAGCTTGATGAAAGCATACATGAGCAATGCTGACCTGCAAGATGCGGACTTACGCGGGGCAGACCTCCGGGGAGCCTACTTGCTCAATGCCAATCTGCGTGGGGCGAATCTGGGCGGCGCGAACTTAACAGGCACGAAAGTCACCCCCGAACAACTTGCCATGGCAAAGACCAATTGGATGACGGTCAAGCCTAACGGAAAACGGGGTAGTGGCTGGTAGTTTGGGTCCTTTGATTATTAAGGCATCCATTCCACTAGCACCTTGGCACGGGTTTCAAAAATCGACCGCCCTTGCCAACGCTCTATATCGCTCGCGAGGCGCAGTTTGGGCGTAATCGCATAGCCCGCCGAAATTTTTCCAATGCCCACTTCTTGCTCATTGCCGGGATTAACCCAAGTTTGCTGCAATGAAAC
>JANMIS010000978.1:0-6604 GCA_031375925.1 Synechococcales cyanobacterium OTE_70_concoct_197_sub | reverse complement strand
GCTTGGTCGAGAATCTGCGGGATTAGATCTTCGCGCTTAATGGCCATGAGGTGAACGCCTTGGCAGAGGCTTTGGGCTAGCTTGACTTGTTCGGCGGCGATCGTCACCCCTTCCTGAAGCGGATCGGTGGCGCGCTCTAGTCTGTCGATGATGTGGTCTGGAATATTCACTCCTGGCACTGCACGATTAATAAAGCGAGCATTCTTGGCAGATTTGAGGAGGAAAATCCCAGCGAGAATGGGTTTGCCAGCGGGACGAGCAATTTCGGTCATGAACTTGTCGAGCCGATCGAAGTCCGTCACCAATTGACTCTGGAAAAACTGCGCCCCTGCCTCAACCTTTTTCTCAAAACGTCGCGTCAAACCCGACCAACTGCCACACTGCGGATCCACTGCTGCGCCTACACACAAATCAGTTTCACCATCGGTCAAGGCATGGTCCATCCAGTCAAAACCAGAGTTCATCTTCGTGATCATCTGCAACAACCGCACCGATTCAAGCTCAAATACGGCGCGAGATTTGGGATGATCCCCAGCTTTGACGGGATCGCCTGTGAGAGCCAGAACGTTGCGAATTCCTAGGGCATGGGCACCGAGAAGATCCGCTTGGAGTCCGATCGCATTTCGATCGCGACAAGCCACCTGATACACAGGCTCAATCCCTTCCTCTAACAGCAACAGCGCCGATACCAACGACGACATCCGCATAACCGCACGGCTGCCATCCGTAATATTGACCGAATGGACTCGGCCCTTAAGTTGCTTGGCCATGTCGATCATGTGGGCTGGGTTGGTGCCTTTGGGCGGTGCGACTTCGGCGGTGATGAGGAAGTCGCCTTTGTTGAGGGCGGTGCGAAATGCGGTGAGCTTCGATCGGGCCATAACAATAGTAAAGATTTATAAAGAATAAGCAGAATCACTGACTAGCCTAATCCGAAACTTGAGTCAGCAGAATCGTTTCATCAGAATTTTATGCTTAGCCTCACAGTGTTTCGCTCACCCCGCTAGGATTCGAGGACTGAGCGGAGCCGAAGTCCGGCGCAAACCCCAGAGCCTGCTTCACTTTTGATAGCGTTGCGTTGGCGATCGTCTCAGCTTTTTCCTTACCATCGCGCAGCACCGTATCCAAATATCCTGGCTCGTTCAAAATCTCGTAATACCGTTCCCGAATAGGAGACAGAGCGGCGATCGTCGTCTCCGTCAGCAAAGGCTTGAACTGTCCCCAGCCCATCTCTGCACATTCAGCCGCTACTGCTGCTTGGGTCTGGCCTGAGAGCAGCATGTGCAGCGTCAGGAGGTTGTTACATTCGGGCCGATCGGGATTGCCAAATTCCAGACCGCGTGTGGGGTCGGTTTTGCACTTTTTGATTTTGGTGGCGATCGTATCGTTGCTATCGAGGACGCTGATGCGACTCAGTTCTGATGGATCTGATTTAGACATTTTACGAGTCCCATCGGCCAAACTCATCACCCGCGCACCTTCCTTGCGAATTAGCGGCGTGGGAATCTTTAAAATGGGCTGCTGCTCGGTGCCGAAGCGATGGTTGAGGCGTTGGGCAATGTCGCGGGTCAGTTCTAGATGTTGCTTTTGGTCTTCGCCGACGGGAACTTGGTCCGGCTCGTAAAGCAAAATATCGGCAGCCTGTAACACCGGATAGTCCAGCAGTCCGACACTCACGTCTTCGCCTTGCTTAATGGCTTTTTCTTTAAATTGAATCATCCGCTCCAGCCAGTTCAGCGGCGTGATGCAATTAAGCATCCAGGCGAGTTCGGCATGGGCGGGAATGTGGGACTGTACAAAAATCGTGGCATGTTCGAGCTTAATTCCGCAGGCCAGGTAAGTTGCTGCCACTTTCCGAGTGTTGTCGGCGAGTGCCTTTGCGTCGTGGGGCACGGTGATGGCATGAAGGTCCGCCATAAACAGGTAGCTATCATACTGCTCCTGAATCTCTACCCAGTTGCGAATTGCGCCGAGATAATTACCTAAGTGAAGGTCGCCCGTCGGCTGGATCCCAGAGAGAATACGTTGCTTTGTCATGCCCAATTAAAAACCCGCCAACAATAAAAACCTTCGTGGTCTTTATTTTAAAGCTTGGCGGGATCGATCGGTTAATTGAAACAATGTCTGGCTTTCTTGACGTGATTTTTTGTTGTAGCAGTCCTTCTTCTGAACTATCTACCGCTGGATTTGAATTCGCGCTCTAGGCAGCGCTCTAGTAACTCGATGCGGTGAAGATAGAGAAAGCGTCGTGGGTTCAGGACTGGAGCGGCGCTAGCCTTTTCAAACAAGGGTTGGTTGAGATACTGAAACAAGGGGAACTTGGAGAGAACTGAAATCATGGCAATGTTTAAAGCTGAGGGAAGTGGGCTGCGTACCTATATCCCTAAGGTGACTTGTTCTCATGCAAATGTCGTAGGAAGGATCGCGGAATATGAAATGCTTCCCCTTTGCTTAGATCTGTATTTATAACCAGATACTTAAAAACCTCAAGCTTTGAACTTGAGGTTTTTAAGTATCTATAAACTCCCCAGGCAAGATTCGAACTTGCGACCAGTCGATTAACAGTCGACCGCTCTACCACTGAGCTACTGAGGATTGCTCTTGACATCACTCAATGTAACAAGCCTGCTCCACATTTGCAACCCTTTTCTCAAAATAAAGTTTACTTGTTGAATCTACTTGTTAAATCGCAGCCGATCGAGTTTGGCTTGGGCTTCGGGATCCAGGGAGTTGAACAGAAATCTTCCCGAAGATTTGGCCTTAGTTTTTTGGCGGTTGCGGACGTGGGTGTTAGTGAAGTCTACCTCTTGCCATAGTTGGGGGGCGGAGATCCACTCTGCGCCGTAGCCGATGACGGTTAACTGCTGGGCACGATCGCTGGTGGCGACAATCAGGCGCTGTTTAAATTTGCGGATATCTTGGCGAAAGTCAGCGCAGGATTTTTCGATGAAGGTGTCGGCGGTTTCGCCGTGGGTGGTGTAATGAATGCTAAGAAATTCAGTGATGATTTCTTCGGTGCTGCCGCCTTCTCTATACTGTGAATCGAAGACAACCTTGGTGTTGTAGGCATTGTAGGCAGCGAATCCGATGAGGTGATCAACCAGGCGATGACGGGCTTCTTGGAGTCCATGCCGATCGCGAATTTTTTTCAAATCTGTCCAGGCCCCGACGATGTTGTAGCCGTCGATGAAAAGTAGCGCTTGGGGCTGGTCGTGATTCTTACTGCTGCGTTTCTTAGTCATGATCGGTTTCCATGGCGATCATGCGGTTCTTGAGCCGATCGGGTTCTCCACGATCGATCACAATGCCTTGATCCATCAGCAGTGCCCCGTCCGCATATTCTAATTCGTTGAGGCGGTGCGTCACCCAAAGAGCCGTGATGCCACGATCTTTGACGAGGCGTTGGACTTGGGCGACGAGTTCGAGTTGGCTGTCAGGATCCAGCAGGGCAGTGGGTTCGTCGAGCAGCAGAACATCGCAATGGGCTGCGATCGCCCCGGCAATGGCGACCCGCTGCTTTTGACCACCGCTGAGTGCGTAGATGGGGCGGCGGCTGAATTCTAATAGATTGACCGCTTCAAGGGCTTCGAGGACTCGCGATCGAACTTGGGCAATATTCAATTTCTCTCGAACTAATCCAAAGGCGACGTCTGCGCCGACGGTGGGCATAACGAGCTGATGGTCCGGGTTTTGGAAGACGAAGCCGAACTTTGGAGATACGGTTATTGTGCCCGCTTGTTTGGGCAGTAATCCGGCGATTAATCGCAGAAGGGTAGACTTGCCGCAGCCATTAGTGCCGAGGAGCATCCAAAATTCACCTTGAGGAATGTCGAGCGTGCATCCTCTAAGAACGGACTGTCCATTTTTCCACTCAAACTGGAGGTCTTGGGTCGCGATCGCAGAAGTCATGGCCCGTCCTCACAAGAAAAATAAATTTTAATCTAAATTTCTAAAAAATATCTGCCAACATAAACCGCATAGATTCCAGCTTCCAAAAGTTCTCTTGGTTTGAGAGAAGATTTTTGGCAGGTTTCTATGCGGCGATCGTGATGATATTTAGGAGTTGGGCGCGAAGAACCCAGGCGCACGTCCACCTGCGCCGCCGCTGGTTTTTTCGTACATCTGGACAGAGACTAGGGAACTTCCTAGAAGGGCGATTTTTTTGTTGGTCTGATGATCGCAGGTGAGTTCAATTAAGTCCTCACTTTTGCTTTTGAGTGCGCCCACGAGCTGTTGATAGGCAACTTCAGCGTCAGATTGTTCTTTCTTCTGAATGCTGAGCGTGCCTGCTGTATCTTTTAACGTAAATTCCAAAATAAACATAGCGGTCAGTACATACTGTGGACGTGCGGTATCTAGTATAGGCAATCCTTCGGGTGATTCGCCGTCTGAACCTAAAAAACTGTGCTAAGTTGATTTGTAGAGGGTTCGTCCCTTATGCCTTACGGTGTCGAACCTAGTGTTTGCGCACTGTGAGTGATCAACTGTCGTTTAGCAAATCGCGGAGGTGCTTATGCAAGATAGTCATAAATCCTTGGGTCTTCAGTTTGGTATTGTCCGGCTGTGTGCCGGGGCTGTTCTTTAAATTAGCCCTTTGAGTCTACATGGGTAGCTTAATCTGGTTTGGAGTTCCTCCCGGCAGTTAAGGTTCCATTTGAAGACCCGCTAGACCGCTCTCGATCGTTGCTCTTTCATCTGGAAGGTGCCGATCGGGAGCGGATAGTTTTTTGAGGCCTTTTCGCAGACTGTGATGCATGGGCTTACGCATTGGGTTTCTGTGACAGAGTGTTGGGACTGTCCCAAGGTGCTAGGAATAGACCTAGATCTATCTAAAGGCGTAGAGGATGCGCCGATCGCTTTGTATGACGCGCTGGTGTCGATGATGTGACGTTAGTTTGATCGACATTGCGGGAAAAATGGAAATAATACTGTCACAGTCTCCCGATCGATTTCGGAGTTGCGACGCTTAGTATGGCTACAGATACGAAATCTAAGACCAGCTGGAGCTAGAAACATCGTTTAGATGTCTATCGCTTCTGCTAGTATGTGATCCAGGATACGTTTCGTTGTTTTTTTACAAGGCACTATTTATTGGTGCACTGTAAACGTGAGGAGAACTTAAGCATCATGATGAATATTCGTTTGACTTCTTTGTTGATCAGCCCCGCTGTTTTGGGTGCGATCGTTTTGGGCGCTACTTCGGCTAAGGCTGAAATGACTTCTGTTGATACTTTGACTCAAGTTAGTCAGTACAACCAAGAAGGTAAATCTTCCCAGTCTCAGGTGACCTCTGTGTCACAGCTTTCCGACGTTAAGCCAACTGATTGGGCTTTCCAAGCGCTTCAGTCTTTGGTTGAGCGCTACGGCTGTATTGCTGGATACCCCGACAAGACCTACCGTGGTAACCGCGCGATGACTCGTTACGAGTTCGCGGCTGGTCTCAATGCATGTATGGATCGGGTTAATGACTTGATCGCAGCATCTACTGCTGACATGGTGAAAAAGGAAGACCTTGCGACTCTCCGTAAGCTGCAAGAGCAGTTTGCAGCAGAACTCGCAACCCTTCGCGGTCGCGTTGATGCTTTGGAAGCTAAGACTGCAACGCTTGAGAAGCAGCAGTTTTCCACCACGACAAAGCTTCAAGGTGAGGTAATCTTTGGTATAAGCCAAGAATTTTCGGCAAACAAGAGTAACCAAGTTGCGTTCCAAAATCGCGTGCGCTTGAGCTTGAACACTAGCTTCACTGGCAAAGATCTATTAGTTACTCGTCTTGCGGCTGGCAATGCTCTTCCATACAGAGATGGTGCGGGCAACAACTTGACTGCTGGTTTACAAACCTATCAGTTTGGTACGAGTACAAACAATAGCGTTAGTGTTGACTGGTTGGCATACTACGCAAGTCTCGGTGAAAAGCTGAAAGTTTATATTCCTGCCTGGAATGGTTTGCACTACGACTACGCGCCTACCATGAGTCCTGCATTGGATACAGGTGACAGCGGCAGTTCGACCCTTTCCGTGTTCGGCCAGCGTAACCCCATCTATTCGATCGGTGGTGGTAGCGGTATTGGTTTGAACTATGAATTGGGCGGTGGTTTGCAGCTGAGCGGCGGCTACATGGCAGGTGGAGCAACTGGTTTGGGTGCGAACAATCCTTCCTCTGGTTCTGGACTGTTCAATGGAGATAACAGCTACCTTGCTCAGATTGCCTATGCTCCTGCTAAGGCTCCTTACCAAATTGGCTTCACCTATGTGAATGCCTACAAGAAGTCTGGTGCGATCTTTGATGGCAATGGCGGTATCGGTGCTGCAATCGGTAATACACTATCCAACGTTTCCAGTACTGGTGTTGGCAAGATTGATGCTTACGGTATCTCTGGTGCCTACCAGTTCAACCCTGGCTTGGTTGTCAATGCATTTGGTTCCTATATCAAGGCTGACAATCTCGCTGGTGGCGTTAGTGACATTTACACCTACGGTTTAGGCGTTGCACTGCCTGACTTCGGTAAGAAGGGTAACTTGCTTGGGTTTGTGGTTGGTGCTCAGCCTTACGTGTCTGGTGGTGGCCGTAGTACTCCTTTGCATGTTGAAGGTTTCTACAAGTATC
>JANMIS010000747.1:0-2805 GCA_031375925.1 Synechococcales cyanobacterium OTE_70_concoct_197_sub | reverse complement strand
GGAGCAAATCACGAATGGCCGATGGAAAGATGAAGCGATGGCCGCACAACTAAATCAAGCCGATGCGATCGTTTTTGGTACACCCACATACATGGGTGGTGTCGCTGCCCAGTTTAAAGCCTTCGTTGATGGCGTAAGTGGCGCTTGGGCACAGCAGCTTTGGAAAGATAAAATTGCGGGTGGATTCACTCATTCCGGCGGACTCAGTGGAGACAAACAAGGCACATTGGTTTACTTGGCAATTAATGCCGCACAGCATTCAATGGTCTGGGTTGGGGCTGGGGAAATGTCGCAACCCAATGGCATAAACCGTTTAGGCTCTTACCAAGGTGTCATGGGGCAAGCGGTTCCTGATTTTACCGGGACAAAATCGGCTGAACTTGATCCGGGCGATCGGTTGACTGCGGTGATGTATGGTCAACGTATTGCAGAGGCAACGAAGCGTTGGAATCGGTAACGGTTCAGTCCTTGGAAATTGCCCCCCAGCCCCCAATTCTGGGGGATTAATTGTGAGATTGACTCTAAATGCAAAATACCAATGCTTGGACAACGAAACTGACGCTGTTATTAGCGAGTAGTTTGACCGTAATGGCGGGGGCGACTGTTTCGCCAGCGCTTCCAGCAATGAAGCAACAGTTTGAAACAGCCATTGCTGATCCTGATTTACGAACCACACTCGTTAAACTTGTGATTACTCTTCCAGCATTGTTCATTGTAATCGGTTCACCGATCGCAGGCACAATCGTCGATCGGTTTGGACGCAAATCGCTATTACTGATCAGTGCTGTTCTCTACGGTTTGGCTGGAAGTTCCGGTTTGTATTTGGAAAATCTAACCGCGATATTAGCAGGAAGAGCAGTTTTGGGGTTAGCGGTGTCGGGTGTGATGGTCAGTGCGACGACGCTGATCGCAGATTACTATGCAGGGCCAGCAAGAGCGGCATTTATGGGTTTGCAGGCGGGATCTATGGGTTTGGGCGGCGTATTATTTCTCACCTTAGGTGGAGCATTGGCACAGCGCAATTGGCATTTGCCGTTTGGCATTTATTTGTTTGCCTGGTTGATTGTGCCGTTGATTGCTTTGTTCATCATAGAACCCAATCGCACCCCAAAACCTCAAGCAGAAACAAACTCTGAAACATCTATTGCTGCTCCGATCGCCGTCCTAACAATCATCTACGGACTCACCACCCTGAGCCAAATCGCATTTTATTTAATTCCAGTGCAATTGCCATTTTTTCTAGAAGGTTTGGTCAAAGCCTCCCCGTCTCAAAGTGGCATGGCGATCGCCCTTTGTACCCTCTTTAGCGCAGCAGCTTCATTAACCTACGGCAAATTGAAACAGCGCATGGAATTTGTCGCCTTTCTGCCGATTATTTTTGGATTGATGGGCATTGGGTATTTGCTCATCGGTCAATCGTCAATCTGGGCACAGGCATTGGTCGGACTTGCAATTTCGGGGATCGGACTTGGGATCTTGATGCCCAATATGACTGTTTGGCTCAGTAGTGCGGTACCGGATGCCGTCCGAGGCAAGGCATTGGGTTGGCTTTCAACGGCGATGTTTTTGGGACAGTTTTTATCCCCGATCGTCACTCAACCCTTAACCAAATCATTCGGATTGGGTGGCACCTATGCGTTGACAGGTGGGGTGTTGGCGATCGTCGGTCTTGGGTTTGCCGCATTCAAATCCCAAGTTCGTAACCTTACTCATAGTTAAAGCTAAAATCGCCCCCTAGCCCCCAATTACCCATAGTCCATGAATCTCTACCTTCCCCCAATCACCCAACCTCCCATCGCGCAAACCCAAATCGCACAAGTCACCTCCGTTAACCAGCTTCAAGACGTACAGCCAAAAGACTGGGCGTTTCAAGCGTTGCAACAGTTAGTAGAACGCTATGGGTGCGTTGCAGGATATCCAAATCGATCGTTCCTAGGAAATCGGAGTTTAACTCGATCGGAGTTTGCGGCAGCCTTGAATGCTTGCCTAGATAAAATCAATGACCAAATCACATTCAGCATTAGTAATCTTGCAAAATCCGAAGAACTCGCTGTTATCCAAAAATTACAAACTGATTTTGAATCAGAAATCACCTCGTTAAAACAACGAATTAATGAACTCGAAACAAAAGCAACACTATCACAAAAACAACAGTTTTCCACCACGACTAAACTAACTGGACAAATGGTTTTTGCAGTCAGTGGTGGCGGGTTTGGGGGCGATAAAATCATTGCACCACGGGGAGCGATCGTCACACAAAACCAGCCAAATATCACCAACCTGTACCGGATTAGCCTCGATCTCAACACTAGTTTTAGCGGAACAGATCTGCTCAAGTTACGGTTGCTATCTGCCAGTCCGGGAACCAGTGATAACATCGCCGGATTTCTAGAACCAAATCTGGGAAGTGTGCTGGATTATGCGGTGCCAGGACGATCGCAACTGTCGATCGGACGAGCTTATTATACTTTCACGCCAACGCGAGATTTGAACATTACCCTCGGCGCACAGATGGTCGCCCCGGATTTTATTGATAAAAACCGTTATGCCAATATGAGTTTTCGGGACTTCTCCACGTCAGTCTTAGTGAATAACTTCATTCTGTTGCCCAGGCCGGGTGGGGCTGGGGCTGCGATCGATTGGAATCCCAATAAAGGAGCATTCTCACTTCGGGGCGTCTACGTTGCCAGTAGTGGCTCAGGCGCACTCCCCGAGAACCAGCAGTTCTTCGGCGGTGGACGAGTGAATGATATTCGGCTCTTCCCAACTTCGGGCGGTGGGGCGACGGGCGGGCTTTTAGGTGAT
>JANMIS010000961.1:0-1454 GCA_031375925.1 Synechococcales cyanobacterium OTE_70_concoct_197_sub | reverse complement strand
GTTCTACGGCCAGATCAACAAGGAAGCTTTGATCATTGACGATCGCTGGAATGGTGGCGGACAGATACCAACACGATTCATCGAGTTGCTAAATCGTCCTGCGACCAACTATTGGGCGTTGCGAGACGCTCGCGACTGGGTATGGGCTCGGGATTCGCATCAAGGCCCTAAATGCATGCTGATCAACGGCATGGCAGGCTCGGGTGGCGATATGTTTCCGTCTTTGTTCAAGCAAAACAAGCTCGGCAAACTGATTGGAACTCGAACTTGGGGTGGGTTGGTTGGCATCAGTGGCTATCCCGGAATGGTTGATGGATCCAGCGTCACAGCACCTTCGTTTGCGTACTATGATTTGGATGGAACCTGGGGAATCGAGGGGCATGGTGTTGACCCCGACATCAAGGTGATGGACGACCCTGCATTGATGGCAAATGGCGGAGACCCTCAACTCGACTCGGCGATCGCATTGATGAAGGAAGAGATCAAGACGAATGGATTCAAACAACCGCCGCGTCCAGCTTACCCAAATCGCAAAGGCTTTGGCATCAAATCCGAGGACAAGTAACGTGGAGGAGCACGCGCGAACCGTAATGGGATTTACCCGTTTTTAGGCTCCGTAGCCTATCCTACAAATTAAAACGCGGCGCAAATTTAGGCGAGTTTTGAATCCGAATTATGGCCTTTCAACGATTGCCGAAATGAGCTCGTCTATTTCGGCCAAGTCCAGTTGCATTTGTTCCACTCGCATCCCCTCATCGATCATGGCAACGGTCAACTGACGTGATCGTTCAAGAACAGCCCGGGCTTTGACCGGTTGCCCGTCCCCAAGAAAGGCACGTCCGAGCATCGTAATTGCATTCGCGAGTCGGCGTCTGGACTTTGCGTCTTGCCGGTTGGCGTCAACAATCAATTCGAGGAGCGGGATGACTGTTTCGAACTCCCTTAACGCTGATGGCGCCTCGCCTAATCTCTGGTATGCTTCTGCGCGTTTCAACAACACAAAACTATAATCCCCTAGAGATTGCAGCGATTCGGGTTGTCGTTCGTATATCGGTTGGACGACGCTGAGGGCCAGGCCCAATTGATTTAGGCAAGCCTGCAGGTCGTTTTTCTCGAGATAGACCTTTGCGACTTTGACATAGCAAATATAGAGATCTCGCTGCATTTGGCCATCCGTCGGGTCTTTCGCAATAAGCTCCAAGCTGATCTCCAAAGATCTCTTTGCATATTGGAGTGCGTCGTCTAACTGCATTTGAGCGATAGCCACATCGGCAAGCACTTCTGCTGACATCGATTGAAATCGCCTTGCCATCGCACTTTGTGGGTCGAGTCGAGCAAGTTCATCGGCCAGTGAAAGGGCTTTTTGATAGTCCGCCTGAGCATCGGCAACTTCTTTCAACAGCATCCGAGTGTCGCCACCTTTCATGTACGAAATGAACAATTCCCGGCTCGAT
>JANMIS010000958.1:0-5061 GCA_031375925.1 Synechococcales cyanobacterium OTE_70_concoct_197_sub | reverse complement strand
CTAAGGTTGATGAATCGTTAATCGAGCGAGCTTTTTTAGCGTTAGAAACTGTAGATGTGGTGTTTGGTCCGGCGATCGATGGTGGGTATTATTTAATTGGTTTACAACAACATATCCCAGAACTATTCTGTAATATTTCCTGGAGTACAGATTCAGTACTTCAAGACTCATTGCAGATTTTGCAATGTTTAGATATAAAGTCGATATTATTGGAATGGTTGCCAGATATCGATCGGCCTGAGGATTTGAAGTATTTTCTATGATTTCTCTTATCATCCCAACTTTAAATGAATCAGCTTGTATTAGAGAAACCTTAACTTGTTTGGTCGAAAATGCCATGGGGCCGATCGAAATTATCTTGGTGGACGGTGGCAGCACTGATTCTACAGTTGAAATCGCAGCCGAATTTGATGTTCAGATTGTGAATTGTACGGCGGGACGATCGGCTCAAATGAACGCGGGAGCGGCGGTTGCGACGGGCGATATTTTAATGTTTTTGCATGGGGACACAAGAGTGCCAAAGGGGTTTGATCAATGGGTCATTAATACCCTAAACCAAAAGCCGATCGCAGGGGCTTTTGATTTAAAGATTGCGGGAGATTCGTGGGCGCTGCGGTGGGTGGAGTGGGGCGTGAAGGTGCGATCGAGAGTCTTTCAGTTGCCCTATGGAGATCAAGGAATTTTTCTAAAGGCCAGTACTTTTTATGAATTTGGCGGCTTTCCTGAACTGCCAATCATGGAAGATTTTGTATTGATTCGATCGTTGGCAAAGTGCGGCAAGATTGCGATCGTTCCTGCGGCTGTAACCACCTCAGCACGGCGATGGGAAGCCCAAGGTGTGTTCAAGACCACTTTGATTAATCAAGTGATGATTATCGGCTATGCCCTGGGAATTGCGCCCGATCGACTGCGGCAATGGTACCGATCAGGTTGTTTTTCACGCAATTCAAAAATCTCGCGTTACACTCAGAAACAATGATAATTTAACCTTAATTGGGGATGCAGGATGGCACGAAATGAGAGTCTCTATGGACGGTTTTTAGCGCCTGTCGTTGAAAACATCTTGATTAATCGCGAAAGTTTGCGGCAGCTAGACCAGCAGATTGATTGGGAGACCACCATTCCCCGCTTAACCAATCCTCAAGTCGTCTATCCTCACTATTATGAACGATCGGCCTTCCACGGCATCGAAAAAGGCTACCTCTGCAAAGAAGCCGCCCTCTCCTACGATCCCATTACCCAGTACGCCCTCCCCCCCAATGAAAGCTGGGTCCGACAGGGATTATTAGACGCCATACAAGGGTTCCCAGAGCGAATTTTAGACCTGGGCTGTGGAACCGGAACGCTGACGATGATGCTAAAGAAAGCGTTTTTAGGCGCAGAAGTAGTCGGTGTTGATCTATCACCCTACATGCTCACGATCGCCGAATTAAAATCCGAAGCCGAACATCAAAAAATACACTGGAGACATGCTAGAGCAGAAGCTACAGGATTACAAAGTGAAAGCTTTGACCTGATTGCGATCGGTCTTTTATTTCACGAAATGCCCCCCGCTGTCACCGAACTGGTTTTAAAGGAAGCCTACCGTTTGCTCAGAGTGGGCGGGGAATTAATTATCTTAGACGGCAATCAAAAAGTACTCAGACAAACGCCTGTCTTAACCGATATTTTTGAAGAGCCTTTCATTCGAGACTATGCCGCCGGAAACCTTGACGCGTGGCTCGGAGCGGCAGGATTCGGGGCCGTGCAAAGTCAGGACCACTGGCTTGTGCATCAAGTAACGCGAGGGGTCAAAGGCATCCGGGCACAACATCCAGAAGAGTCACTTTTTGCGGATGTGGAGGCGATCGTAGAGCCTTGGGTGATGGGCTAGCATGGTAAACTTTTCAAATATTTGTTAATAGATCATCATGCTCAAAGCCGTACTTTTTGACTTCAATGGAGTGGTGATTGATGACGAATCCCTTCATGAGAAACTACTGTTAGAAGTCCTTTTAGAAGAAAATCTTCGCTTCACTCCAGAAGAAATGGAGAAGTTTGCGCCAGGTCGCACCGATCGGGCCGCATTGGTTGACTTGTGCGATCTTCGGGAGCGTGTGCTCACCAGTCAGGCGCTGGATGCCATGATTCAGCGCAAAGCGGTTGCCTACGAGCGCGAGATCAATGCAATGGAATCTTTACCTATTTATGACGGCGTGATGGAATCGATTGAGGCATTGACAGCAGCGGGCTGTAAGTTAGCAGTTGTGAGCGGGGCTTTACGATCGGAAATTCAGTTAATCTTAGAGCGATCGAATTTGACCGATGCCTTTTGCTTCATCGTGTCGGCGGAAGACGTTTCTCAAAGCAAACCGGAACCCGATGGCTATCTCTTGGCCATGAAAAAAATGGATGAGATGTTCCCAGAGCTGATGCTGAAGCCGGAGAATTTTTTGGCCATTGAAGATTCATTCCCTGGCATTCGGGCCGCAAAAGCAGCGGGCATCGGCGTCGTTGGCGTCGCCCATCGCTATCCCTTTCACATGATGCAACGCACCGCAAACTGGGCCGTAGATTCCCTAGCGGATCTAGAATTGTCCCGGTTGATCCCCGATTGGGTGGATGGGCGCGGTCAGCGTGAAAATGGGAGTGAAGATGAAAGTGAAGCGGTGATTTCAGATTGAGTTTGCCCCAGGGTAGAGTGCTTTTACCCCTAATTAGGGGCATGTTAAGGAACTAAGTTTTGGCATGTATATCGGCATTCTCATGTCTACCCAACGAATTCCGCTAGACACCTTACAAAAAGTTCGGCAGTATATCAAAACCGTTCTGGTCTTGCCAGAATCAGAAAATCGTCCGCTTACAGCGGCATTGCTGGCCGATCCTGACTTGCTGCCTGAACCTGATTCCTTAGCGGACTTAGGAGACCTTTTTCGAGTCGGGTCGGGACTTGAACAGGGCGTCCCGATGCCTAATAACTGTGGTCAATGGTACGTTAGCGTCATGGATCCAGGGGTCGCTTTTATGAAGTTGCCAGGGCTACAGTTACGATCGGGCTATCGGCTCGCAACCTATTTATACCGCCAAGGTGAAGAAGGCATTGCTAAAACTTGGGCCATTCCGGAAGCCATGAGCACTACGGCCAATCTAGAGTTAGCGCTGGCGGGTGCAGGCTCAGAGCAGGAGCCTCCGGTCCCCCAGGGTGCACTGAAGGATATGAATCTGGCGATCGAAGGCGATGGTAGTGCGAGTTCCTATGTTTATTGTTCGCTGTTACGTCGTGAATTGAATGAGTTTGGGTATTTGGGAAAGCGGGGAATCTGGAGCAAGCATCAGTTGATTAATGCCGTTCCACAGCAGTTACAGTGGCAATGGCGCACTGAGGGCGTTAAGGATCTTTCTCCGAAGGTCAGAATTTTGCCGGAAGGTCGAGTGGTTGTGGAGTTCTTTACTTGTCGAGTGACGCCTTCGATCGCAATCTTTCAGCATTTAGATCAGTACACCGTCGGTAGCTATCTGGCTAAAACGATCGATCGGCCTGTCGCAGTGGGCGAACGCAAGCGCGTCACGCAGAGTGTCTGAATCAGAGGTCTAACGTTAAGAACGGGTTTGAGCTTGGATTGCCGATCGTTTCCCAGACCAAATGACGGCCTGTTTCGGTGTGGGTGAGCGTTAGGCTGAGATAGGCATCCGGG
Organism: Synechococcales cyanobacterium OTE_70_concoct_197_sub; assembly: GCA_031375925.1. GTDB lineage: Bacteria > Cyanobacteriota > Cyanobacteriia > Leptolyngbyales > Leptolyngbyaceae > JAAFJU01. Next base: position 1,387 of record JANMIS010000958.1, on the reverse strand, counting down.
CGGTAGGGCAGCCGATCGCACCATTCGATGGCCATGATCCCCAGAGGTGCTTCTGTTCCATCCCAGTAGCCTTCTAGATAGAGTTCGGCGACTTCGGCAGGCGTGAGACGGTAGAGGTCTAAATGGTATAAAGGGACTCGCCCGGAATCATATTCATTCACAAGGGTAAAGGTCGGACTTTCGAGACTGTCTTGAATGCCTAAGCCCTGGCCTATTCCCTGGACGATCGCCGTTTTACCTGCACCTAAATCCCCCGCAAGCAATAAAACTGTCCCCGCCTCTAGGGTTTTGCCCAAATAGCAACCCAAGTCATGGGTCGATTGGGGATCGGGGAGGTTAAGTTCACCAGTTGTTGGGATCATGGGATGGGTGAGAAGATTTTTGTTCGGTGCGCATGGCCGCGTACCAGCGTAGCAGGACTTTAGCCAGCCGATCGGGATTGTGGCGCACGAGTCCTTCGTTATCTTCTTCCATGACATCAGCACGAATGATGCGACGACCCAGAGCTGTGATGCGATCGGTGTCTAGCAGCACAGGCTCTGACCCTTCTTTGAGATAGTTCTCCAATGACGAAGCAGACGGCGGGCGACGTTGGACCAACACGGCATCAAATAACGGGAATCCACAGATTTCATCGATCGCTTCGATGTGGTCCGCCACGCTGTAGCCGTCGGTTTCTCCGGGCTGAGTCATGACGTTAGAAACATAAACGCAGGGAACTCGACTAGCGGCGATGGCTTCTCGGATTTCAGGGACCAGCAAATTTGGAACGATGCTGGTGTAGAGACTGCCCGGTCCGATGATGATAAAGTCCGCATCGCGAATGGCTTGGATGGCTTTAGGCAGAGCCGGCGGATTTTCGGGGGTACAACCCATCCTAACAATTTTTCCCTTCGCTTCAGGAATTTGGGACTCGCCTTCAATGCGCCGCCCATCTTCCATCTCTGCCCACAGCCGCACGTCGCTAAGGGTCGCCGGAAACACTTCGCCCTTGATCGCCAAAACCTTAGAACTCGCTTCCACTGCCCGCTCTAGATCTCCGCTCACCTCACTCAACGCCGTCAAAAAGAGGTTGCCAAAACTATGACCCACTAATCCATCGCCCGCTTGAAAGCGATATTGAAACAGTTCTGTAATTAATTTTTCTTCGTCAGCCAGGGCCGCGAGGCAATTGCGAATATCGCCCGGTGGCAATACGCCGATTTCCCGCCGGAGACGACCGGAGGATCCGCCATCGTCAGCAACTGTGACGATCGCCACTAAATTAGTCGTCAAGGTTTTTAATCCCCGAAGCATGGTGCTCAGTCCTGTGCCCCCACCAATCACGACGATGCGCGGTCCCCGATTGAGCCGTCGATGATCCCAGATCATGTCTACCAAGCCTTGG
>JANMIS010000743.1:0-5139 GCA_031375925.1 Synechococcales cyanobacterium OTE_70_concoct_197_sub | reverse complement strand
CCGGCGGCGATCGACCCACCCGAAGAGGGTAACGGTTTCTCCGATGTTGGCTGCTCGAACCTGTCCGCAATAATGGCTACGCATATGCTTAATCTGACTTCCGGCTGAATTGAAAACTTTCCCATTATGCCAGGGTTTGGCATTGTGCTGAAACTAGGTTACGTAGAATTATTTAATTTTCGGCCATCCAAGCCAGGAATCCTAAAATCTGATCCACGGGTGGCAATGGATAATCATGGAGATCAACCCTCAAGCAGCTTTCTTGTAATTGCATAAATCGCCATTGGGTTCCATTACTGACACAACCATAAATTGAGGGAATCATGGAACCCTGTTTCTGATTAAATCGCTGTGCAGCGACCATTTCTGCTGCACATTGTCCTAGCCCTGACTTCAAATCTCCCTTCTTGGCCTCTACTAAAATAAATACAGGTGCCTCAATATCAATCAGTTCACGGGAGCGACTCAACAAAAAATCGCAGGTTCCATTCAACCCCACTGATTCATCGACGTTAAACTCCTCACCTGAAAAAAGGCTAATTCGCTTCTGCAAAATCTTCCGAACTTCCATCAAGACCGGACTAATAATCAGTTCCGATCGGGCTTTTTCACTTCCGGTGGCGATCGCGACGGGCAAACTATCCATGAGAAAGTCTTGCAGGGTAGCGGAAGGCGCGATCGGGGTAATTTCCGGCAAAAAACGATCGCCCTCTTCTGTCGTAAGACTAAAGGCCGTTTTAACGCTGGCAAGGGTTTTGAACTGGCTATAAGCCATTTGTTACACCAATTTTGACTCTCAACCATTGTAACTCATCAGATACGTTCTGTTTGGCGGTATCCGTTAGGAGCATCAATTCCAAATTCAGATATCATGCCCTTTTCTAAGTTCGAGGGTTTGGCGGCTCACTCAAACTGGATCTTTGCCCAAAACACAACGAAGAGAAGACCAAAATGCCGATCGTCCTAATCATCCATCCAGATTTGTTCTGAGTCCGATCGAACTTGTTGCAAATTCACCCGAACTTGTTACAAATTCACTCAGAGTTGTTCTTAGTTCGATCGATTTTGTTATCAATTCACTCCAACAAACAAGACGTTCAGCAAAAGTACTAAGCTCGATGGGTTCTCTTAATTTAAAACTTCACAATTCATTTCGGGGATATTACGCCTGTGAGTAAGGTCCTGCATTGTTTAGCTTAGATGAGCACTCTACGGAATACCGCTCATGAAAAATCAAAGAACATCGATCGCTCTGACCCAAGCTGAAAACCGTCTTCTAGGTCTAAAAGCGGTCAATCCTGGCCTGGATTTTGGAAACGATCGCAGCATTACACAACTCAATCTCCAAACCACTGAACTCCGTACGAAACTCGCTGAATATAATGATGCGATCGCGGCGCTTGAAAGTAGAAAAAATGAACTTCGCGATCTGGAGAAAGATGTCAACGAGCTATCGAGCATTATGCTCAAAGGCGTTGGGTTTGAGTATGGTCAAGATAGTCATGAGTATGAGCTAGCAGGGGGCGTTCGCATGAGCGATCGGATTCGCAAAAGCCGGATCACTCGGATGAAGTCGTCTACTGCGGCGGCGTAGAGAAGAGTCGCCTCTGGTTCTTGGAATTGGGGGCGATTACTGTTCTGAGGGGCTTTGTAACGATGATTATTTAAATAGATCTGAATGCTGACAGCGTGGTTTTTGAGGCAAGTGTAGGGGGCGATCGGTAATCGTGTGATTTTTAATACTTCGGTGTTGGGTGAGATTAAAACTTTGTGAAGGGAGAGAGTGGTAGTCGATTCGGATGGTTATATTAAAGTAGCTACACTTATTAAATTAAAATTAAATTTTAGAGTGTTGATAAACATTGATCGATAACTCAGTTCTCTGATTGAAGATATCGGCTAAAAATATTTTCATCTTTCTTTAAGATCCCATCTTAGGGCGTTAAGTGGCTTTAATTTAGTCTAATAACTAGGCAGTTAGGCGGCTTTAATAGCAGTTTGATTGAAGATATGTCAGAATCGATGAGGGATTGCTTCTGCGAATAGTGGGTGTTTTATAACCTCTATTGTAGTCGTAAAGGTAGTTTACATGGAGTCTTAAGGTAGATTATGGATATAAATACTTTTGTTCCTGTCATAGTTGAAGCCACGAAATTTGTGTTTGGTGAGGTCGGTAAATGGTTAGATCAAGTCCGAAAGCAAGGTAAGCATTCTTCGACTGAATCTTCTCAGATTGTTGGATCTGAAGGAGTGCCTGCATTGACTCAGCAAGAGTTTATTGAACTAGCGGCTAATCCAGATAGTTTAATGTCTATGATTAATATTCAGATGGCTAAAACAAATGTTTATGAAATAGAGAGTCTTATTCAGCAAATTCAAATACATCGTAGGAACTTGGTTGACTTCGAGGCAACAGAAGCAGAATTTGGTGCTTTGACTCCACAACACATTAAGAGAGGCATTGAGCGCGAAGCTTCTGCCACTTTTGAAAAATCGGTAAGATTAAGAGGACTCTTGGAACAGATATACGGTAGAAGAATTGAAGATTGAAATTCTTTAAGGACAAATGTCACATCTAGTCTAGGTTTAGTAAGTGATGCTCATTTTTGTTTTACTTTACAATGCTGGCACTAGCAATGAAGGTATCCATACCATAGAATATGGAGGTTGCAACACTGTGTTAATGTTTGAATCAGGAGTTGGAGCTAATTACTATGTCTCATTACTAGAGGCTTATGGATTTCCAAGACCAACAGCCGAACTCATGGATGGAGAAGAAATCAAGAAATTTTGTCGAAATTCAGGTTATGATTTTCGACTAATCACTTCTGATAATGTAGCAATTCCACCTCAAAAACATAAAGAAAAAACAGACTTTCAAGTCAATTCTAAAGATACTCCCCTTCTGGAAGTGTCTAGTTCTAATCTTAGCTCAAAGCAAAAAGAATACTATGTAATCAGCTTAAGAGAGATGTATTTTTTGCATAAAAGAAATATTGCAGATTTACAACTAAATCGAGCATTAAAAGGTTTCTCTGTTGAGATGAATAGGCAAATTGAATATTACTCAGAGGAACTTCAAAAAATTGAAGCTGAGCTTCAAAGATGGGATAAAACATGGAAATAGAGGTACGTAGGAAAGTGGTAATGGTACAGTGTTGTGTCTGTAATACCGTTTGCCTTGCCACCAGTCGAGGTTCAGCGGCTAATGGCGATCGGCCAGCGGCAAGATGTTCGACAGATCCTTTGTCATCTCTGTAAACTTGATTTCTGCAATCATGTAGATTGGAGTAAGCTTCAGCCTCATTCTGACTATTCTGGGGATTATCTCAGCATCATGACGCAATGATGTAGTCGAGAAGCCTCCTAATTCTCAATTCTGGGGGAACATGAATTCCGGTCAATCGAACTTATTATGAGTTCGATTGATTTTGTTACTAATTTACTCCAACAAAGAAAACCTTGGCGATCGTGTGATTCTTGATGCTTTGGTGGTGGGTGAGATTAAAAATTTGTGAAGGGAGAGAGGAGTAGTCGATCGGGTGATTATACTGAAAGAAGTCCACCTAAGATGCCATTTAAAGGTGTTATACGGACAGGTTAGCGGCCTAATTCCCTGACTGGGTGTATTAGGCAGAAGTATTTCTACCTAACATCCCATTCTGAGATGTTAGGTAGCTTCAATTCTACCCAATAACAAATTAGCTGGCTTCGGTAGTGGGTTTTGGCAATATTGAAGACATTATTGATCACCGCATAGAGCTTATTAGCTCTTGTTCAAGCAATGAGAACAATACAGAGATGTAACATCTCGCCTGTGAAGGAGGCAAACATAATGGCAGTCGCTGAAGATTTTAATTTTGCAGATTCAGTCAAAAATGCCTTGCGCAAGGCTTTGAAAGAGCGCGGCCATGTAAATATCTTGATTGCTGGTCGTAGTGGCGTTGGAAAAAGCACACTTGTCAACTCCATTTTTCAAGGAAATCTAGCCACGACTGGTCAAGGTCGTCCAGTTACACAGAATACAAGAGAAATTAGGAAAGAAGGGATTCCGCTTTCCATTTTCGACACTCGTGGACTTGAGATGGCGGACTTCTCCAAAACGGTTGGGGATGTGCGCTCTTTTGTTGCTGAACGTTCTGGAAGTCTTGATCCAAACCAGCATATCCATGTTGCCTGGGTTTGTATTTCTGAAGATTTGCGTCGTGTTGAACCAGCAGAAGAAGAACTGGTTACGATATTGTCGCAGCACGTACCTGTGATTGTAATTATTACAAAAGCTAGAACTGATGGAGGATTTCAGGCAGAGGTTCAGAAAATCCTTCCAGTCGCTAAGAACGTTATTCGTGTTCGAGCCGTTGCGGAAGAGTTGGACGAAGGATACATTCTTAAACCTATGCATTTACATGAGCTTGTAGATTTAACCATGCAAATTGTTCCAGAAGGTTTAAGAAGAGCTTTCACGGCTGCTCAAAAAGTGGATATCGATCTAAAAAAAAGACAATCTCATGCAATCGTGTTGACAGCCGCCGCTAGTGCCGCAGGAATAGCAGCAGTGCCGATCCCATTTTCTGATGCAGTCGGGATCGTGCCTATTCAGATCGGAATGCTCGCTGGAATCTCAGTAACCTTTGGTTTATCACTTGATGAAAGTTTTTTTACTACGATCGTGGGCAGCATCGTAACTGGTGCAGGTGGAACGCTAGCAGGTCGAGCCATCGTATCAAGCCTTCTTAAATTTATTCCCGGTGTTGGGTCTGTTGTTGGCGGCACTCTTGCTGCGACTACAGCGGCAGCGCTCACTACAGCATTTGGGGAAGCTTATATTGCCGTGTTGGAGATGTTGTTTATCAAAAATAATGGCGAACCGCCTACGTCTCAAGAAGTTGCAAAAGCTGTCAAAGAGAAATACTCTAATTAACCATAATTTGACGATCGTCCACAACCTTAAATCAATAGATCAAGATCGATCGCCCCCATTCCTTCGCCACAGTATGATGTCATGGTTTGGCGAAATGGGAATACGGTCCATTCTGTTTCCGGTGAGGTAATATAAGGCTATTCTAGAAGGCGTTTCATCATGACTTTGGCATCTAGTCGTCCGATAATGATTACCCGTACGGAACGGGGGCTGACGAT
>JANMIS010000930.1:0-1331 GCA_031375925.1 Synechococcales cyanobacterium OTE_70_concoct_197_sub | reverse complement strand
TTGGTGCTGAACGTGCGCTTGCTATCGGGGTTGAGCCAGAGAATACTCTTGATGTTGAAGCCTTCATTTTGGACCCTTGCTGTCATGGCCCAGCCTTGGGGAGAGGAAAGATCTTTATTTGTCTCTTTATTTGCCTCTTTTTTAAGCCCATTACGTCCGCCTTGCTGCACCATCGCGGGAAGATTCATATATAAGGTGACAAAACTAGGACCTGTCTGGATCTGTCCGAGGGCATTGGTGTAACCAGGGAGATTAGCAATGGAATTATTGCCCTTATAAGTGTCGATCGCCTGTTCTATGGCCCTAGGACTATTGGTAACAATTAAAAACTTTCCATCGATCGCAGCGACGGCCATGGATTGCCTGCTGGGCTGGGTTTCGGATGATTGGCTTTCTTGAATCTCAATGTCTTTATATTTGCGACGATTCCAAGCCTGAAGCTTCTGGGGCTTTTCCAGCAGTTCTTTGGCTTTCATTCCATCCTGAATCGGCAAAACCAGCACCGCAGGCTGAGGATTAGCGGGGCGCACGGGCGTTCCTTCAGCGGGAGGCAAGGTTTCGCCCTGGGGGGAGAGAAGGGCAAGACTCGCTTCACTGCCAACCCAAGGCTGGATGTCTCGTTCGTAGTCCAAACCATTGTCAAATAGAAACCGATCGCGCACTTGGGTAATATTTTGATCCAGAAACCCTTGACTTTGAGGGGTGCCAAAGGTCCGCACTTGACGCCATTGGTTGGGATCAGTGCTCATGGAAAGGACCATTAAGGCATCCTGGGGGATCAAGTTCGAGCCAGTTGGCAACGTACCAGGAGAAAAATTAGATCGCGTTAAGACCCAAAAGGCCACACCACCCGCAGCAATGAGAGCGATCGAACCGCCTACAGGCAACAGCAAGGGAGAGTCTTTGAGTTGTTTCAACAGAGTTTGCCCGTTCATTGAAAGAGTTTGTATTTAACGCGATGTCTAAGCATATAAATAATAATCTGCAAAAGTGTATCAAAATCTGTGATCCCACGATCGTGTTAATCAACACGCTTGAAAAAATGCATTGAATTTAGAGGATAAATGGATTAGGTATCCTATTAGACCGTTTGCAAGATTAGGTCAAGTTTTAAGTCGAGAATGGGGGGCATTTTACTAAGGAAGCCCTGACCAATCGAACAAAAAGCTTACGAATTGGGGACTTCTCCCAAGAGGTACGGTAGCGTGAGTCTCAAGATAGATACAGAACCTTTCTTAAACCGTCTTTTTAGGATCTCTTAGGAGTAGCCACTATGACTATTCGGGTTGGAATTAATGGATTTGGCCGGATTGGCCGCCTGGTGTTTCGTG